>NZ_JAQISN010000005.1:300000-421887 GCF_037450285.1 Erwinia sp. SLM-02
AGATGCGGGCGACCCAGTGGGTTATTACGTTTTCTTCGCTGACCCAGACGGCAATACCTTGGAGCTTTCTTACGGACAGCGTGTTGGGCTGCAGGCCTCAGATAACGCTATAAAGCAATAAATCACAGTTCTGATTGTTGTCATAGTATAAAGTTGCCTTCCGCCTGATTAAGGGGAAGGCATGCCTCTGAGGGTAGAGGTGATATGGATGAATTGGGTGCGGCTTTTGAGATATAATTTAACATAATCTATGTTATACGCACTGATGATAAACGGTTACGTCGGCGTGATGCTGCAAGTCAGCTGGATCTTAGCGAGCACCAGATTCAACGCCAACCATTCACCCCGCAGGCAGTGTAAAGCGGGTGATAATTTCAATCGGAAGACACGTCTGCGAACTCACGGGCTGTTGCATGACCAACGCGGTCAGTTTCTCGGCAGTTACGGTCAGCAGCTGGGAAATATCCTGGGTCAGGATATAGTCGATCTTCTCTTCACGAATCAGCTTCTCTGTAACGTTATTCACTTCGTGGGTCACCACCACAGGCCTGACCAAACCGGCATATTCATCCAGCGCTGAGGCCAGTCCTGCATTGCCCCCGGCAACGTTATACACGGCGCACAGGTTCGTTGCCTTGTTGAAGAGTTCTTTTGCCGCATGGTAAGTCTGCTCGGTGTTATCGTTGCCGGATACCACTTCAAGTACCTGAACGGACGGCAGCGTTTTACGAATTTGCGCGCGGAACCCGATCTCGCGGTCATCGTGACAGCTGTAGGAAAGCGTGCCGACTATCACCGCCACGCAGGGGTTTACTTCGCGTTGTAAATGCCGGCCAAGGATAAAGCCTGCCGCCTGCCCCGCTGCACGGTTGTTAATACCAACGTAGGCATCACGCGCTTCAGGATCGAGGTCGCTGACCAGCGCCACAATGTGTTTACCCTGCTGGCGAAGTTTTTGTACGGCTGCATTGATAACCGGCGTATTTTTTGCCACCACGGCAAGGCCATCGGTGTGCTCAGCCTGCTTGATGAGCAGCTGTACCACGGCTTCATCGTCTACGTCGGAACAGCTGACAAGGTCAAGCGTAATACCCTGATTACCCAGCTTATCTTGTATCCTGTCCGCCGCACTCTGCACGGACTCGTTGTACTCCGCACCGGCCTGAACCACCACGCCAAAGCGCGCAGCGAACTTTTCGCTGTGAAGCGAACGTTCGGAACTGACTTCATCCGCCGCGGCAACCAGCAGGTTTGAATAAGCACGCTGAACAGTCTCTACCGTTCTGGCTTTAACCCCAGGACGGTTGTTGAGCACCCGGTCAATGGTTGCTCTGCTGAGCTGCGTCGCAGTAACCAGCTCTTTCATCGTCGGTTTACGGTTCATAAACAACAACCTGTCTCCTGTTATCGCCTGCGCCGATGTTACTCGATCCCGCTCAGGAAAGCCTCAATAAAGCCTCAGGAAATCTTTTTGATTCTTAATACCTCAACACAGATCTCATTTTAACAAATCATCTGCAGGGCGAAAGAAACGCCGCACCCGGCAGATGATGTGAGCAGGACTGTACGGTTAAGCGAGCCTGTAGTCTGGCCCGCTTTCCGTTATGTGTAGGGAAACCCGCTGGCGGATGATTACCCTCACCAGCAGCAGGGAAGTCAGCCTTTCTCCGTCTGCACAGACAGCGAATTTTTCAGCATCTTGGCTTCCGCGACCTTTTCGATATCTTCCAGCGCCACGCCTCGGGTTTCCGGAACGTAACGCGACAGGAACCAGTAACAGACGACGTTAAACGCCACGAAGATCCACATGGAGAACGCGCCATGGAATTGCTCCTGCAGCCAGGCATTGTCGTTGACGATCGGGAACACCAGGGTGATCAGGAAGTTGCTGATCCACATCAGGCCCACGGCCAGTCCCATACTGAATTCACGGATCCTGTCCGGGAAAATTTCCGAGATCATTACCCAGGCGCCCGCGCCCCAGCCCATACCAAAGAACAGCGTGAAGATCAGGATGCCGCTGATGGCGATATAGCCGACATCATTGCTGTACAGACCCCAGGAGGCAATCAGCAACCCGACGATCGCACCGACGGTGCCAATCTTCATGATCGGCAGGCGGCCATAGTGGTCGAACAGGTGCATGCCGATAAATGCACCAATACCATTGAGCAGGGCGACAAAAATCGTTTCGAAGAAGATGATGTCTTTATCACTGGTGGTGCCTTCCAGCATCATCGGGGTGTAGTAGTTGATGACGTTGATGCCGGTGAACTGCTGCAGAATCGCAATCGCCACACCGACCACCAGGATGTAGCGCAGTGCCGGGCTGTCCGCCAACGCGCCTTTGCTCGCCGTGTTTGAGCTTCTGGCGGGAGAAGACGGCAGCTGAAACAGCTGACGGGCCTCTTCCTGATTAAGTTCCGGATAGATACGCGACAGCACTTTAATCGCCTGCTCGCTGCGGTTATGCCGGATGCACCAGTGTGGCGACTCGGGTAAGTAAATGATCAACACCAGCATCGCCAGCGAGGGCACCAGCTGCACAGCCATCATAATCCGCCAGCCGGTTTCCACCATCCAGGCCTGCGGCATGCCGCGTGCAATCAGGTAGTTGACGGTAAACACCGCCAGCACGCCAACCACCATAGACAGATCGTACGTGCCGGTGGCTTTGCCGCGCATTTTGGCCGGTGAAATTTCAGAGATATACATCGGCGCCACCGTCGCCGCCAGGCCAACGGCGATACCGCAGATCAGCCGTGAACCGGTAAACAGCGTAAACGAGTCCGCGACGGCCGAAAAATAAGAGGTAATCACAAACAGGATGGCGCTGAGCAGCAGGACCGGTTTGCGGCCGGTTTTATTCGCCATTTTCCCGGCGGTCAGCGCGCCGATCACCCCGCCAAAAATCACGCTGGAAACAGCCCAACCGGTTTGTACCGAATTCAGGCCGAACGTGTGCTGAATCGACTCCAGCGTGGCGGCGATCACCCCTTCGGAATAACCAAACATAAATCCACCGGCGGAAGCCGCCAGGCAGAGCATATACACGTAGCGGGCATGAAACCTGTGTTGATAAGACATCGTAGTGCTCTCCGTTATGCCCGGGCAGGCAGGATGGTGCTGAGCCAGTCACGCGCTCTGGCAACGGTGATTTCCGGGCATTCCAGCGAAGGATCCTGCTCGGCTTCCACCACCAACCAGCCCTCGTAACCCGAGCGGCGGATAAACTCGAACAGCGGCTGGAAATCGATGGCGCCGTCGCCGGGGATAGTAAACAGGCCCGCCCGCACCGCATCGTTAAACGAGAGATCGCCGCTGCGCACGGTTTCCAGAACCGGCGGACGCACGTCTTTCAGGTGGATATGCTTAATCCGTGGGCCAAATTCCGAAATCAGATCGACGTAACTGAACCCGCCCGTCAGCGCATGTCCGGTGTCCAGCAGCAGGCCAACTTCATCACCGGTTGCCGCCATCAGCTGGCGAACTTCATCGCGCGTTTCCACCACCATCATCAGGTGGTGGTGGTACGCCATTGCCAGACCATAGCGTTCCGCCAGCGCCCTGGCGAATTCGGTCAGCCGCGCGCCATACGCCGCCATCTGTTCCGGGGTCAACTTCTGACGGCGGGACATGGGCACATCCAGCGCGTTCTCCGCCATCGCGGCACACTCGCCGTACACCATCACCCGCGCACCGGTTTTTTGCAGCAGCGTGGCAAACTCTTCAACCGCACTCAGCTCCTCATCCACGCTGCGCTCGGCGAGAAAACCGCTGTGCCAGCCGGATGCCAGGGAAAGGTGATAACCGGACAGCAGCGAATTCAATTCGTCAGGATCGCGGGGAAATAAACGGCTCATCTCAACGCCTTCATAACCCGCAGCCTGCGCGCCCGTCAGGCATAATTCTGCCGTGGCATCTTTACCAAACTCTTCAATCACTTCATTGGCCCAGGAGAGCGGACTGATTGCCACTCTCACCGGTAAACGGGGAGCATTATTTGTTTTCATATTATTCTCTACGTCACGCATTAATACAGGGAGGTATTAAGGTGATAACGATCGAATTCATTAATTAAGAATGATCGTTAACACCCGAAGTTCGATAATGGTTAAATTAATTCGCGTATTTCTTAATGGAGGCCAACAGCTCCTTTGTTAATAAAGCAGGATCGCGTTCCCACAGGCGCGGGCTGATTAATTCAATTGACCAGGCTCCGTTATAGCCGGTGGATTTAACGGCTTCGGACCAGGCGCGGAGATCGATCTCCCCTTCTCCCGGTATGCAGTCGCGTAATACCGTCTCATCCCAGGGTTCCTGCGGGCTGTGCGGCACACGGCCGTCACCGAAGTGCACGCCAAAAATCATCTCTTTGTTCATCGTAGCGACATCCTGCGGCGTAGCGCCGGAGGCGTAGAAGTGCCAGAAGTCGACTACAACGCCGACATTCTTCTTATCAATCCGGCGGATCACCTCCCGTGCCTGGCCCAGCGTGCGGAACCTGGTGAAGGCCGGCAGCTCGATCATATAGCGAATGCCGTGCTGTTCACCGATGGCGGCAATAGCAGAAATATTTTCGCTCATGATGTCCATGATCTTGTCATCGGCATAATGGTCGATACCGGTACGCGGTAATATCATGACGGTTTGGGTACCCAGCTCAACGGCCTCACGGGTGATTTTTTCCGCCTCGGCCAGCAGCTGCTGCTTCTCGCTTCCCTCATGCCGTTCAATTCTGTCGAGCGCGCTGAGAAATGAAACGGAAAGCCCCGCATCGGCAATAATCTGTTTTATTTCCCGCGTGGTTCCGCCAATTTCCAAATAGCGCACCAGCTTAGGATAAAATATTTCCAGCGCATCAAAACCCGCCTCTTTCGCGAGACGCACATCCGTTATTAAATTACCGTGACTGGTCGAAATACCATGTAGTGAGGTCAGCATTATAATCACCTTAATATACAGAGAATAAGATCGTTATTCAGGCAACCGATTTATCATCGCGCGGCCCGGCAGACGCTCTGCCTGTGCAGAGCGTCGTTTTACAGACGGTTCGGGGTAAAACTTAATCAGGGTAAGGCGTAAGCAATCACGTAATCGCCGCGATTTTTGTTGGTGCCGGTACGGGTCGCGCCGCCGTCCACCACAACGATGTACTGCTTGCCGTCCTTGCCGATATAGCTCATTGGCGTGCCCTGCCCGCCAACCGGCAGCCGGGTGCGCCAGATTTCCTTGCCGGTATCGTTGTCGAACGCGCGCAGATAGTAGTCCAGCGTGCCGTGGAAGAAGCTCAGCCCGCCCGCCGTGACCAGTGGACCGCCGAGGTTCGGCATGCCCAGCGGAATATACAGGTTCGGGACAATGCCCTCCTTCGGTAAGAAGCTGTTATGGATCGGCGCATCCTGAATACCCCCGAGCGGCACCTGCCATTTGACCTGGTTGTTCGCCAGATCGATGGCGGTCAGCGAGCCGAACGGCGGTTTAAAGCACGGCGTACCCAGCGGTGACAGGAACATCCCGCGCTCAACGCCCCACGGCGTGCCCTTCTGCTCGGAATATTCACCTTCGGTTGACGGTTTCAGCCCGCCCTTCGCGGCCTCCTCGCGGGACAGGAAACGCCCCACCATCGCCATGCGAATGTCATTGACGTAGAGCATACCGGTCGCCGGATTGATCGCCATGCTGCCCCAGTTCTGGCCGCCGTAATAACCCGGCCAGATCAGCGTGTCCTGTTTATCCGACAGCGGCGTCCACTCCCCTTCGTAGCGCAGCTTTTTAAACTGAACGCGGCAGTAGAGCTGATCGAAGATCGTGGCTCCCCACATATCGGACTCTTTCAGCCTGTCTACACCCACGGAGAGTGCGGAGTACGGCTGGGTGTCAGCGACCTGCATCCCCGGCATCACATCGGTCTGCACTTTACGCTGCTCCACCGGGTAAACCGGTTTGCCGGTACGGCGATCCAGCACAAAGATCTGACTGCGTTTGGTACCCTGGATGATCACCGGAATGGCGGTGCCATCCTTCTGCGGCATATCGTACAGAATCGGCTGAGTGGAGACGTCGTAGTCAAACTGGTCAATGTTGGCGGTGCGGAAGTGCCAGCGTTCCTTGCCGGTTTTCAGTTCGACGGCCACGATGGCATCGTTGTATTCGTTAGAGTACGGATGACGGTCGCCGGTCCAGAAATCAGGCGTCTGATTGCCCGTCGGGAAATAGGCCAGACCCAGCTTGGGATCGTACGCGGCAGTGCCCCAGAAGTTAGGCGTTTCAATCGGATAGGTCTGACCGGTCGGCAGCGGACTGCTGTCGCTGGCACCGCGTTTCGCATCCCAGGCCCACAGGATTTTGCCGCTTGCCACATCAAAGCCACGCACCACGCCGCCAGGCTCACCAACGGTGAGGTTATCGTTCAGACGGCCACCCACCATAATCACCCCGTCGGCCACCAGCGGCGCGGAAGTCACATTATAGCTACCCTGCTGTCCCCCTTTGGCGTCAGCGGGCAGGCCCACGGTCAGGTCGACGTAGCCTCCGTTGCCAAAGTCTTCACACAGTTTTCCCGTTTCAGCATCCAGCGCCACGATGCGTGCATCGATGGTCGTTTCAATGATGCGTTTGCGACAGGTGGCAGTGGCGGACAGTGCAGCACCGGTAACCTCGCCGTTATCCGGGCTGGTCGACGATAGCGTGTCGAGATCGGCATAGCCCACCCCGCGGCATCGCTTCCAGCCCTGGTTGCTTTCGAAGATTTTCGGCTGCGGGTCGAAACGCCACTTCTCCTTACCGGTTGTTGCGTCAACCGCAATCACCTTACTCAATGGCGTACACAGATAAACGGTGTCAGCCACTTTTAACGGGGTGACCTGATATTCAGCACCATCCACTGCCATGTCTCCGGTGCGATAAGTCCAGGCAACTTTCAGATCCTTGACGTTGCTTTTATTGATCTGGTCAAACTGGACATATTTTTCGCCAAGGGTGCTACGCCCCCAGGCTGACCAGTCGTTGCCTCCTTCGTGGCCGGCCTGAGGATTAATCACCGGCGCGGCTTCGCCCGATGCGGTGACTTCCGCATGCGGAAAGAAAATGCCGCTAATCAGCGCGACCAGAGCAATCAAGAAGGCACCGGCCGTAATGAAAGCCGGTTTTTTACCGAGTGACGGCAGACTATTTTTGCGGGCCAGCCACGGTGCGCACAGTGACGTCAGCAGTGCGATAGCGAGGAACACCGATACACGCGGCAGAAACTGCCAGAAGTCATCGCCAATTTCCCAGCAGGCCCATATCACGCTGTACAGCGCCAGCCCCAGCGCCACCGGCAAGGCGAAGAAACGCCTGCGCAGTAACCCGTAGCCGGTGAGGCACAGCAGGATCCCGGCGAACAAATAGAACCAGGCTCCCCCTAATACCGCGAGCCAGGCACCGCCTGCTGCCAGTGCTGCTCCCAGGATAATCACCACTGCACCGATAGCGCCCAGTAGCCAATCAGATTTTGTCATTTTGTTTTCTTCCGCTTACTTGCCATTGTTTTTTATGAGGCATCAACTAATGGTTAGTCGCCTCTTATTGATACAAAAAGAGTCACAATGAGGACAAAATAGATCGAAAGAGACAATTGAGACAATGAAAGGAGATGTAAAATGAGACGCAAGTCGAACTTTTATTTCATAAACGCTTGAAAATGAATCATTCAATCTGAACGAGCGTATTAATATCGCTATATGAACATTAACTTATGTCAGGCGACCGTTTTCTTTATGGAAATGACACAAAAAGACTCATTTATGCATATTTAGCGTTGACGGCAGCAGTGTCTTTCGCCCGGCAGCTTACTCGCCGGGCGAACTTATCGCATCACTCCGGATAGCTAATCCGTTCCGGCTGGCGCTGCATAATGATTTTACCGTGCCGAACCGAGGTCAGCACCCGGGCCTGGCGGCACAGCGCATCGTAGTCATTTTCGGCATCCAGGATCAGCAGGTTCGCCGGGCGCCCCACGGCGATGCCGTAGTTATCCCCCAGGCACATCGCCCGCGCGCTGTTATCGGTAATCAGGTCGAGGCAGCGCTGCAAATCGTCGTATCCCATCATGTGGCAGATATGCAGGCCGGCATCAAGAATACGCATGATGTTGCCGTTACCGAGCGGATACCACGGGTCCTGGATGGAATCCTGCGCAAAGCAGACGTTGATCCCGGCCCGGTCCAGCTCCGCCACCCGCGTCACCCCACGGCGTTTCGGCCAGGTGTCGAAGCGGCCCTGTAAATGAATGCTCTCCGTTGGGCAGGAGATAAAGTTAATCCCCGACGCCTTGAGCAGCCGAAACAGCTTGGAACAGTACGCGTTATCGTAGGATCCCATGGCGCAGGTATGGCTGGCCGTCACCTTCGCGCCCATCCCCCTGACCCGGGCCTCTTCCGCCAGCACTTCAAGGAAGCGCGACTGCGGATCGTCGATTTCATCGCAGTGCACGTCGACCAGGCGGTCGTGGCGCTGGGCCAGGTCCATCAGGAACCCCAGTGAACTGATGCCCTTCTCGCGGGTGAATTCGTAGTGCGGAATGCCACCCACCACGTCGGCGCCCATCTCAATGGCGCGGGTCATCAGCGCGCGGCCGTCGGGGAAGGATTCAATGCCCTCCTGCGGGAACGCCACGATTTGCAGGTCGATAAGATGCGCGGCCTCTTTTTTCACTGCCAGCATCGCCTCAAGCGCCGTCAGGGAGGGATCGGTGACGTCAATATGCGTGCGAACGTGCTGCACGCCATTATCGCGCAGCATACCGATGGTTTTCAGCGCGCGCTGGCGGGTATCCTCAATCGTGACGGTCTGTTTGCGCTGGCTCCAGCGGGCGATCCCCTCAAACAGCGTGCCGCTGCGGTTCCACTCCGGCTCCCCCGCCGTCAGCGTGGCGTCGAGATGGATATGCGGCTCGACGAACGGCGGGATAACCAGCTTTTGCCGCGCGTCGAGATCGCCTGCCCCGGCCATCTGTGCGGAGGACTGCTCCGTGATGCGGTTAATCACCCCGTCGTGTAATTCAAGGGTATGGAGTGCGTCTTTGTGGCGCAGGCGCGCGTTGATAATGTTCATAGATGTTCCCGTAAATTGTCCTGTGACATACGCCAGATGGTCAAAGCGACCGAGGCGTTGAGATGAAACTGCGGTTGACCGACAGCGTAGCCGGTCAGCTTTTCAATTCGCTGAATGCGCTGATGTAGCGTATTGCGGTGGATGCCGAGCCGCTCGGCGGCCCTGACCACGTTGCCGTTCTCCTGAAGCAGGGTTTCCAGCGTCTCCATCAGCAGCCAGGGACTTTTGCGATCGCGCTCAATCAGGCAGCCGAGGGTGTCATGCATAAAATCGCTCAGCAGCGCAGGATCGCCGATGGCGGAGAGCAGCCGGATAAAGCCCAGCTGCTGGTAGTCGCTGATGCGCTGGGCCGGGCGCAGGTTTTCACTGAGATCCAGCGCCTGGCGTGCCTGCGACAGCGCGCGCTGATAGTCCTGTAACTGCTGCACCTTTGCCGACAGGCCGCACAGCAGCGACAGCCCCTCATTGCCTTCCGCCAGTTCGCGCAGCCACTGCTGCAACCACGTTTTTTGCTGATAAAACGCCCCCTCCTCATCCGGGAGCAGGAAGATAAACATGTTGCCGCGTTCGACCAGCGGAAAGCCGTTGCCCTGCTGATTGAGCTGCTGCTGCAGGCGCTGGCGTAGGGTACGGCGCGCCTGCTGTAGCCAGGCTTCGGCCTGCTCAGGGGGAAACTGGCGAAACAGGTTCTGTATCCCCTCCAGGCGCAGCGCCGCCACCCGAAGCGGGCGGGTAAAATCCAGCCGCTGATGGACTGCCCGCTGCTGGAGCATCTGCAAATCGGGATAATCCCCGGTTAACAACTGCATCAGAATATCGCGCTGCGACTGCAGCGCATTTTCACTGCGCACCAGGGCGGTACCAATCCGTTCGGTCACGATCACCATCTTCAGTAGATAGGGCTGTTCGATCAGCGGAATACCCAGCTCGTCGGCCAGCGCGATAAGGCGCGGCGGGATTGACTGAATATAGGCGTCACCGGTCAGGATCACCATCCCGGCGATCCCGCGCTGTTTACCCTCCCTCAGCAGTTGGATCAGATTGTCCTCATCGCGGGGATGATTGATGCCGGTGATAAACACCAGCTCGCCGCCCATAATCCAGTCGGCGATGTTTTCATTTTCCGCCACGTAGTACCAGCGCACCGCCAGCTGTAACCCCTGCCCGCCCGCACGCAGCCGCAGGGCGGAAAGCCCGTCCAGCGCGAGGATGTCGCTCAGCGTCAGGCTCATGGCTACTGCTCTGCGACCGAATCGGCGGCGGGATGGCGTTTGCCGAGGCGGGTCAGAGCAATGTAGACCAGCGCGGAAACGGTAATGCCCACCAGCGGGGCGATCCACGGTGACAGATAAGCCACCCCCGCCCCCACCGCGTAGGCGCCAAGCCCCGCCCCGTTAAAGCGCGGCAGGCGGGCCGTGTGCAGCAATGGATAGCGGCCGCCGCGATAGAACCAGTAGTCGGCGAGGATAACGCCGCCGATGGGGGGAATGATGCTGCCCAGCAGCACCAGGAACGGGATCAGCATTTCATACATGCCGCCAATGGCCAGCAGAATGCCAACGGCGGCGGAAGCGACGGTCAGGGTGCGGCGGCGCTCGCTGCGCAGCAGATGGCAGGCGGCAGCCGAGACGTTGTAAATCGTCGGCCCTTGAATGGTCAGCAGGTTGAGGCACAGCATCACCACCGCGGCGGCGGACAGCCCCTGCAAAATCAGCACCTCGACGATATCGGCCTGCTGGTAGACGATCGCACACCACGCCCCGGCCACAATCATCAGCCCGTTTCCCAGCAGAAAGCTGCCCATACTGGCGACGATGGCGGTGCGGCTGGAGCGGGCCAGACGCGTCCAGTTTGTTGCCTGGGTTGCCCCGCTGGCGAAGGTGCCGAAGACCATGGTGATGGCCGCCGACCAGGTCATAGTGTCGCTGGCGTCCGGCTTAATTTGGGTCATCGCCTGCCAGCCACCGGCGTGATGGGCCGCAATGTACATAGCAATCACCAGCAGAATAAACATCAGCGGCACCGTCACGCGGGACAGCGCATCCAGCCCCCTGTAGCCCACCAGCGCGGTGACGCAGAACAGGATACCGAAGACGATCATCAGCGGAACGGTCATCGCGTCGGGTATGCCGAGGATCTTGACCAGTGAAATGGCCACGGTCGCCGTCCCCCAGGCGTACCAGCCCAGCTCAGCGAAGCCCAGAATAAAATCAGCCAGCCTGCTGCCTGCTTCACCGAAGCAAAACCGTCCCATCAGCACGGTATTCAGCCCGCTGCGAGCCGCGATCCAGCCGAGCGACGCGGCATAGAGGGCCAGCAGCAGGTTACCGATAACGGCAATCCACAGCAGGTTAACGATGGAAAACGAGACGCCCAGTTTTCCTCCCGCAAACATCGTGCCGGTAAAGAACGTGAAGCTGAACAGGACCATGGAAATCGAAAATAGACCCTTGCGCCCCGAGGCGGGCGCTTCAACGAGCGGAAAATCATTGCTGTTTGACATAGTGAACCCCTGAGTGGCTGTCTGAATGGCTATGCCAGTAACAGCAAGAGTTATGCCAGAAATTGCTGGGCAGAGGCACCACAGGAAAGTGGGCACTCTGCACATAAAAGAGTATGAACGTGCGGGTAATTGTCAGGAAATTGTGCAAGGTGCAGGCTTTCGCACCATGACGGAGCAGCGGTGAGCATATGCACATCTACTCAAAGTTCGTTGGCCTTTATTTTAAAAAAAAACTAACATTGCGCCTCTTTTTTACATGTGATTAACAAACCTTACCCTTTGTAAGGCTTTAGCATTGCCGTTATCGCATGTGTTACACCTAAGGGAACATTTATGTCGGGTCACAAAAACACCAAAGCGGCGGCCGCATGGCTGACGGTTTTGGGTGCCATCATTCTGCTGATGGCCGCTTTCTTCATCTATTTCGGCTGGCAGCTTGTGAGCCTGCACGGTAGCGCCTACTTCCTGATAGCGGGTATCGCGCTATTGGTTTCAGGCATTCAGATTATTCGCCAGCGTGTTAGCGGCGCGGTGCTTTATGGCGCGGTGCTGGTGGGAACGGGCATCTGGGCGCTGTGGGACGTGGGCCTGGATTTCTGGCCGCTGGTTTCACGGCTGCTGACGCTGGCCGGATTTGGCATTCTGGTCGCGCTGTCCCTGCCGCTCCTGCTGAAGCGGTCGGGTAAAAAAACCTGCTGGAAATTCTCCGCATCGCTGGCCGGTGTGCTGGCAATCGCCTTCGCGGCGACCCTGGGCGGGATGTTTGTCCCCCATGCACCCATCAGCGCATCGGGTGAGTCTCTGCCGCTGGTTAAGGTGAAGCCGGGTGAAGAGCAGGTCAACTGGGATAATTATGGCAACACGTCGGGCGGTTCGCGCTTTGTCGCGCTGGACCAGATTACCCGCGACAATGTGAAAAACCTGCAGGTCGCCTGGACCTACCGCACCGGGGATATTCCCGTCAGCCCGAACGGCGGCGGTGCCGAGGATCAGCAGACACCTTTGCAGATCGGTAACCGTATCTTCTTATGTACGCCGCATAACAACGTGATTGCCGTTGATGCCACCACCGGTAAAGAGCTGTGGAAAACGGAAATCAACGCGAAGCAGAAAAAATGGATGCGCTGCCGTGGACTGGCCTACTTCGATGCTCAGGCACCGCTCAAGCAGCCTGATATGCCGGACTCCACACCGGTCGCCAGCGTCTCCGTGCCGGCAGCGGCACAGTGTCAGCGCCGCATTCTGATGAACAGCGTCACGCCGGAGCTGATCGCCCTGGATGCCGATACCGGTGAGTTCTGTCATGACTTTGGTAACAACGGTCGGGTCAGCCTGAGCGACCATATGGGTAAAGGCGGGGACACGGGTGAATACTATCCGACCTCCGCGCCTACGCTGGCGGGCACCACCGTGGTAATCGGTGGCCGCGTGGCGGATAACGTGGCCACCGACATGCCCGGTGGCGTCATTCGTGGGTTTGATGTGATCACCGGCCAGCTGCGCTGGGCGTTTGACCCGGGTAATCCTGACCAGAAACAGGCACCGGAAGATAATAAGACCTATACGCGCTCCACGCCGAACGTGTGGGCGCCGATGTCTTACGACAGTCATTCGAACACCGTGTATATGCCAACCGGCAGCGCGGCGGTGGATTTATGGGGCGTCAAACATAACGATCTGGATCGTAAATTTGGTGCGTCGATGGTTGCCGTTGATGCCAGCACCGGTCGGGTGAAATGGGTGTATCAGACCGTTCACAACGATCTGTGGGACTTCGATGTTCCGATGCAGCCGTCCTTCTCTGATTTCCCGGGTGCGGACGGTAAAAAAACGCCGGCGCTGATTTTCGGCACCAAGTCAGGCCAGCTGTTTGTCCTGGATCGCGCCACCGGCAAGCCGCTGACCAAAGTGGAAGAACGCCCGGTGACCCAGGGGCAGATCCCGAATGAAAACTACTCGCCGACGCAGCCCTTCTCCGTGGGCATGCCGACCATTGGCGCGGATGTGCTGAAAGAGTCGGATATGTGGGGCGCAACGCCGTTCGATCAGCTGCTGTGCCGCATTCAGTTTAAATCCAAACGCTACAACGGACTGTTCACCCCGCCGGGAACCGATCCTTCACTGAATCTGCCCGGCTCGTTAGGCGGCATGAACTGGGGCGGCCTGTCGACCGATCCGGTTAATCAGTTACTCTTTATCAATGATATGCGCGTGGGTCTGGAAGTGCAGCTGATCCCGGCTTCGCCAGAGATTCAGGGCATGAAGAACGACGGCAACGAAGCGGCGGCCATCAGCCGTCCTCTGCCGCTGTCTGGCACACCGTATGCGATCAATGCGAAAGTGCGCTTTATGTCGCCGCTGGAAATCCCCTGCCAGAAGCCACCGTTCGGCACGCTGACCGCCGTTGACCTGAAAACGCAGAAAATTGCCTGGCAGGTACCGGTTGGCACCGTCCAGGACACCGGACCGTTCGGAGTGAAAATTGGCCTGCCGATGCCAATTGGTATGCCGACCATTGGCGGTACCCTCGCCACGCAGGGCGGTCTGGTGTTTATCGCCTCGACGCAGGATTACTATCTGCGCGCTTTCGATACCTCAACGGGCAAAGAAGAGTGGAAAGCCCGCCTGCCGGTTGGCAGCCAGGGCACGCCAATCAGCTACAAATCGCCGGTAGACGGTCAGCAGTATCTGCTCATCTCCGCAGGCGGCGCGCGTAATTCGCCGGATCGCGGTGATTACGTGATTGCGTATAAACTGCCATGATTTAACGATCGGATTGTACAACCGGTCTACTGACCCGATTTCAGCCTGCTGCCAAAGGGGCTGAGACAAAACATGAGGAGGGCTAAGCCCTCCTCATCACGTTCGTACCTCATTCAGATACGCGCACCACTCCGGTCACGCACCCTATAGCGATGAATAGCCGGGACTTTCACCAGCACATAATTCAGCACAACGCATAAACATATGCACTATGCCCGTCCCTTTCACAGGCGGAACGCAGGTCAGATTTACGGTTTCGGACAAAGAAATAGCCAAAATAAATTTCATCGCCCGTAATCGAGGAAATTTACAGCCCGAATTAAACTAGTAATTAAAGATCCCATGACCTGTGAAAAAAACGTTCATTATTTCAGTACGGATTTTCGGTGCCTGAATGGTGCCATATAAGTCCATATATTTATCATGGACAATGTATCTCGACCGCTGCAACCCCCTAAAATCCCTATAAAAATCACGGGTTTCGACTCTTGTGCTACCATTGTAAAGGCGTGTAAACGCCCTTCTCGATATTTATTGGCAAAGGAAAACATTTTGAAAATTTCAAAGCGTATACCCAGACTTTCCGTCTGGAATAAGCTTTTCGCTATCGCCCTGCTGTTATTTGGCGCGGGCATGGTTTA
Source organism: Erwinia sp. SLM-02 (assembly GCF_037450285.1). Classification (NCBI taxonomy): domain Bacteria; kingdom Pseudomonadati; phylum Pseudomonadota; class Gammaproteobacteria; order Enterobacterales; family Erwiniaceae; genus Erwinia; species Erwinia sp. SLM-02. The sequence goes on from NZ_JAQISN010000005.1 coordinate 315,004, forward strand.
TGGCGGAGGCTGGTTGGTTGCTGCAGGCGGAACCTGGTATTACCTGTTAGCAGGGATTGGATCGGTTATTTCTGCCGTCCTGATTTTCATGCGCCGATCCAGTGCGGTGTACTGGTTTGCTCTGGTATTTATCGGCACCCTGTTCTGGACTATTTATGAGTCAGGGCTGGACTACTGGGGCTGGGTACCTCGTTTTGACCTGATGCTGATACTGGGGATCGTGTTTGCTTTTCAACTGCCGTCCCTGGCTCCCGGATTTAGCAAAAAACTGTCGCTGACCCTGACGGGGATATTTGCTGTTGGGTTTATCGCGGCGGCGATTATTCCGTTTACTGCCCTGAACGTAACGCCGGCATCCGATGTTCCTCCTGCGGGTAAGGATACCTTCGCGACCGATACCGGCTCCGGTAAGGCATCATCGCCCTCTTCTGGCGACTGGTATACCTATGGTGGTTCGCTCGCCTCACAGCGCTTTGCGGAATCGACCGAAATCACCCCTGGGAATGTAAAAGACCTCAAGCTGGCCTGGCAATTCAGGACCGGAGACCTGCCGAAAACGCGCTGGGGCGCAGAAAATACCCCGATTAAGGTCGGAGATACGCTCTATACCTGTACGCCACACAACCAGGTGTTTGCTCTGGATGCCGCTACCGGTAAAGAAAAGTGGCACTTCGATCCGAAAGTGAGCGATAAGTCTATCCCTTACACTGCGGCGTGCCGCGGACTGACCTGGTACGATGCCACGACCAACAGCCATGTCACCGCTGCGGATAATGCTGTCGCTGCCGTTCCTGCCGTTCCCGCCGGTTCAGGCGGAGATAATGACTGCGACCAGCGCATTATCCTGGGCACGCTCGATGCCCGCATTATCCAGCTGAATGCGAAAACGGGGGAAGTCTGTAAAAGTTTCGGCAACGGCGGCACCGTGAATTTAGCTGAGGACATGGGCGAAATTTACGAAGGCTACGTGGCGATTAACTCCGCACCGGTGGTGATCCGTAACACGCTGGTCGTGGCTCACCAGACTATCGATGGCCAGCGCGCTTTCGGCCCGCCGGGCGTTATCAAAGCCTATGATGTCCTTACCGGGAAGCTGAAATGGGCATGGGATGCTGCCGCGCCGGAAACCAGCACGCCTAAAACGGGTCCCGATGCCTATAAGCGGGGTTCGCCCGACGTCTGGACCTCATTTACCGGTGACGATAAGCTCGGCCTGGTCTATCTTCCTGTCGCCAACTCCTCCGGGGATTACTGGAGCAGCTCCCGTACCGCCGCGGAGAACAAATACGCGGTTTCACTGACCGCAATCAACGTGGAAACCGGTCTTCCGGTGTGGTCGTTCCAGACCGCGCACAAAGACGTCTGGGACTATGACCAGGGTTCACAGCCAACACTGATTGACTACCCGGATAAAAACGGTCAGAAAATACCTGCCATTATTGTCCCCACTAAGCAGGGTGAAATTTATGTACTCGATCGCCGCACGGGTAAATCCCTGTTTGGCGTTGAGGAGCGTCCGGTGCCGGGGGGTGGCGTTGAGCCGAAAGATCGCTCCCCGACGCAGCCGTATTCTCTGTTCCACCATCTGAGCAAGCCGGACCTGACCCCTCAGGATATGTGGGGACTCACGCCGTTCGATCAGATGGTATGCCGTATTCAGTTCCAGAAAGCGGGCTATCAGGGACAGTACACGCCGCCAGAAGCCGATCGTCATACCATTGAGTATCCGGGCTACAACGGGGGTTCAGACTGGGGCAGCGTTTCATTCGATCCCAGCCGCGGTATTATCATCGCCAACTACAATGATATGCCGAACCTGAATATTTTAGTGCCCCGCAAGAAGGCCGATGAGCTTGGCTGGAAACCCCGGGATCAGGTCACGCACAATCCACACGATACCGGCCATGCCGAAGGCGCTGGCGACCCGCAAATCGGCGTACCATATGCGGTGAATGTTAACGCAGGCTGGCGTCTGCCCTTCACCGGTATGCTCTGTAAAGAACCTCCTTACGGCGGTATCCGGGCGATTGACGTGCGCGATGGCCGTACAATTTGGGATCGACCTCTGGGAACGGCCCGCCGCAATGGTCCATTTGGCCTGCCGACTGGTTTACCGATCAATATCGGCACCCCGAATAACGGTGGTTCAGTGGTGACGTCGAGCGGTCTGATCTTTGTGGCTGCGGCGACCGATGATCTAATCCGTGCTATCGACATTACAACGGGTAAAACAGTCTGGAGCACCCCGTTACCGGCGGGAGGACAGGCGAACCCGATGATCTATACCCAGAACGGGCGTGAGTATCTGGTCATCGTTGCCGCCGGGCATCACTTTATGGAAACCCCCGCAGGCGACTATGTTCTTGCCTATGCCTTACCTGAGAAAAAATAACGATACGGCCTGATGATCAAGCGCGCCACGGCGCGCTTTTTTTTTTGCCCTGAACCTGAATTAAATAACCGGAGACCCCGTTCAGCCTGACGTTTTTACGGGCTGAACGTCAGACCGAAAGCCTCCGCCTGACGATTTTCCCTGAAAACGTTTTCGGCAACGATGACCGGAAATGGATCCGGCGCGGCAGCACATGCCGCCCGCATCGCGTCTTCAGCGTTTCGCGGATCTGATGTTTCAATATCTCCTGCTGGTGCGCATCCAGCCCCTCCGTCACCACGTACAGCGCGACCATTTCACCCAGCAGGTGATGCGGCATGCGGGTTGCGACCACTTCCACGATCCCCTCGAGGTCCGTTAGCGCGTTTTCAATTTCGGCCGTGGCCACTCTTTTGCCGCCGACGTTGATCACTTCGTCCATGCGTCCCCGCACCAAAATCCGGCCATCCTGCCGGACAGCACAATCATGGGTCAGGTAATGCCAGCGCCCCGAAATTTTGACCCAGTACTGTCGATCGTGTGCCTCATCGCCGTCCCAGAGTGTCATCATCGCCCCCGGGCCCAGCGTGTCTTTGACCACCAGCAGCCCGGCAACGCCGTCCGCACAGGGCTGGTACGTTCCCGGATGAACAATGCCCACCCGGCGGGTAAAAACGGCGTTCAGCGCCGATCCTTCCCCGGCAAGCAGCGGCCAGCCGGATTCCGTCTGCCAGTAATGATTTTCACATTTCACCGCCAGATGCGTCACTACCCACCGTTCGGTGGCATCATCCAGCGGCTCACCCGCAAGATACAGGGTGCGCAGAGAACCCAGGCCGGCGCGCGGTGCGCCCTGCTGCCGTGCCAGACGGATCGCACCGGCAATGGTCAGCACGCGCGTAATACCCAGTGCCTCAATCATCTGCCACCAGCTCTGGCCGGGGGCGTTTGCCGGGCTGGCCTCGCACATCACCGTGGTTAGACCCGCCAGCAGCGGCGCGTAAACGCCATAGCTGTGCCCGGTTACCCAGCCGACATCCGCCGAGGTAAAGCAGATTTCATCGTCGCCGAGTCTGAACAGATGGTGCAGGCTCGCCAGCAGGGCAACCGCATAGCCCCCGGTATCGCGCACGATGCCTTTCGGCGTGCCGGTAGTGCCGGAGGTAAACAGAATATGGGACGGCTGGCTGGACTCCAGCCACACGCAGGGCGTGAGCTGCCCCTGATGCCGGGCGAGGTGTTCAGCGAACTCAGCCGATGCGGTATCGACAACCCGCATCGTTTCTGACGAGGGCGGAACAGGCGGCAGGATGCCGCGCCCGCGCGGGTCGCCGTGATGCAGCAGCAGCCCGGGCTGGCAGGCCGCGATGCGCTGAGCCAGGGCGTCGCCGGTCATCGCGGAATACACCACAACGTGTACCGCCCCAATACGCGCGCAGGCCAGCATCGCCACCGCGGCCTGCGGCGTCATAGGCTGGGCGATCAATACGCGGTCGCCCGGTTTAATTCCCCAGTGAATCATCAGGCTGCTGAGCGCATTGACCTGCTGCCACAGTTCGCGATAGCTCAGGCGATGCGTCCGGCCCTGATAGTCGCGATGGATAATGGCGCATCGCTCCCCGCGCCGATCCAGATGGCGATCCAGCGCGTTGAAGCACAAATTCGTGGTGCCATCAGCAAACCAGCGGCAGCGCGGCCCCCGTTCCGTTAGCGACACCACCTGCCGGAAAGGGCACTGCCAGTGGATACGCCGCGCTTCCTGCTGCCAGAACGCCAGGCTGAATCCATCCCGATCATTGTGCATCGTTAACATAGTCATTTTCAGCAGGCTCCGCGCACGCAGTGTGATGTGCAATATGTTTCGCCAGCCATTCGGCGTCTTCGCCCACCCCTTCAAAGCGGCCCGATCCCCACGTCCACAGCCACGGCAGACCGAGGAAATACAGCCCGGGGTGCACCGACACGCCGCGGGTATGGCGCGGATAGCCGCTGGCGTTAAAGGCGGGAGCATCAATCCAGCTGAAGTCGGTGTGAAAACCGACGGCCCAGACAATGGCGCTGATAGCGCGCAGATCGAGGGTTTTCTCCCCGAGCTCCGGCTGCCACAGCGGCTGATAACGCGCCTCCGCCGGGGCATCAATCCCCTGTTCTGCGATCCAGACATCAATACTGTCTTTGATTTTCTGAGAGGTGGCGTCCGCGGCGTCAAGATTGTGTTGCAAATCGTTTGCCGTCAGCAGTTGTCCTTCGCGATAGCCGAGCAGGCGTCCGTGTAACTGCATCCCCTGTAAGGCAAATGCGCGCAGGTCGATGTCGCGCCCGCCATCGCGCCCGGTGACGTAATGATTCGTTTTGCGGCGGGCTTCTTCACCCAGCGGATGATTGTCCACCGTTAAACGGTAATGACCCATCATCTCCAGCCACTCAACCACGTCCTTTCCGCGATAGAAGCGTGCCACGCGGGGCGCGCTACCGACGCATAAATGTACGCGGCGCCCGTCAAGATGAAGATCCTCTGCGATCTGCGCACCCGACTGCGCGGAGCCCACCACCAGCACTTCCCCTTCAGGCAACTGCCGTGAGGATTTGTAATCGGCAGAATGCACCTGGACGATGCGATCGGGTAGCTGTGCCGCAATTTCAGGGAAACGCGGGCGATGGTAATTCCCCACCGCCACCACGACCCGATCGGCGAGAAACTCCCCGGCGGAGGTGCGCAGCAGGAAACCCTCACCGCGCTGGGTCACCTGCTCCACCGTCACGCCTTCGCGCAGTGGGGCGTTGAAGCTTAGGGCATAGCGCTCGATGTAGGCCACAATGTCGTCACGCAGCATAAACCCGTTGGGATCGTTGCCGTCATAGGGAAAGCCCGGCAGCTTACACTGCCAGTTAGGGGTCACGAGGCAGAAATTGTCCCAGCGCTGATGACGCCAGGCCCAGGCCAGCTGATGACGTTCCAGTACGATATGACGGATCTGCTTTTGGGTCAGATGCCAGCTCATGGCGAGGCCAGCCTGCCCGCCGCCAATAATGACCACAGGATAATGATTATTCATAAGGTGTCCGCTTGTTGTCAGGCCGTTACAGGCTTAATGGTTTCGACAATGACGACCTGCTCCGGGCTGAACTGCTGCGCCCTGAGCCTGATGGCCGCCGACTGATCCATCGCGCTGGAGCAGAAATAACCGAATTTCGCTTTTACCCGTTCGCTGGCTTCATCCAGCGCGCGGACCGTCGTGGCGATAAACTCATCCAGCCGGTAGGGGTGATTGATCAGCAGGTGTTTCTCAATCGCCGTTGAAGGTGAATAACAGGTTTCTTTGCTGCCGTCCGGCCAGCAAACGACAAAGTGCATTGCAGGCATTGCTCGCTCCTTTTAGTGATGGCTCATGCCGGTTAACGGCAGTTGGTCAAGATCCCAGTAGCAGGCGCGCTGCTGCCCGAGTTGCATCATCAGCTGTCTGTCCGCGGTGAAATTACCGACGCGCGCGCAGGCGATCCCGACGGTGTGAAACTGCTGCTGAACGGCTGAACACCGGTCGGGTTCCACGGCCAGCAGGAAGCCAAAGCTGGGGAAGGCACACAGCCACTGCTCAAGATCCACCTGCTGAGGGATAGGGATATCGGGCAGATTGATTTCAGCCCCGACGCCACCGCTCTCCAGCATCATCACCAGCGTGCCCGCCAGCCCCGCCTGGCTGATATCTTTCGCGGCATGGATTAATCCGTCTGCTGCCAGTTCAGGCAGTAAGGCCAGCGCACGCCGCAGTGCGGCGGGGTCAGCTTCCGTTGCGGCGTCCCAGTTGTGGCCCGGCGGATGCCAGCGCCCCTGCAGATTAATCGCCACCATCAATGCCTGACCGGGCTGCACCAGAAAACTGCTCAGCGGATGGCGGGTTTCGCCCAGTACCGCAACCGCAAGCTGTGGCCGATCGCCGCGCAGATTGGTATGCCCACCAACGATCGGAACCTGATAAGCCCGGGAGGCGGCCGCCATTCCCTGCATGATCCGTTCAGCATGCGGCAGCGAGTCGTCCCACAGAGCATTAACGACCGCCAGCGGTCGCCCGCCCATTGCGGCGATATCGCTCAGGTTCACCATCACGCCACACCAGCCTGCGAACCACGGATCCTCCGCGACAAAACGATTGATAAATCCCTCCATCGCCAGCAGTTTGTACCCCTCGCCGTCGGGGATCAGCGCGCAGTCATCACCGTTTGCGCAGGGGTTAGGCCACGCTTCACGAAGCTGCTGCGCAATAAGCTGAATATCCTGCTTGTGGGCCAGGCCGCTGAACGCCCGCAGACGGGCAATCATCGCGGTCAGTTCGTCAGTCATCACGCCGCTCCTGTCAGGAAGTCTGAGGTCCTCGCAGCGCGTGGCCGCGTCGCGCTGCCGATCACCATCCCGCTGCGGGGATCGTGGCAGGGGGGATAGAAATTGAGATCGGCCTGCATTCGCACATGACGCACGCCATGCAGGTCGATACTGTCCAGCGCGTGCCAGTGCATGCGCCTGAACAGCGGTTCGTTCTGGTGCTGAACCTGCGCATAAAACGCCGTGCAGCCCAGTGCATGAGCGCTGCATACCGCCAGACGGATCAGCGTCGGGCCGAGCTGCCCCTGTCGCCGGTACAGACTGTCCACGGCCAGACGGGAACCGATCCAGATACCCGGCTCCGGTTGATGAATACGCACGGTACCCACCACCTCGTCGTGCCAGCCGCCAACGCTGCCCAGCGCGACCAGCAGGCGGGCGTGCCTGTCGATATCATCGCGATCGTCGCCCTGGAACAGCTGTTGTTCCTGGCAAAAGACGCGCTGGCGCAGGTCATAGGCTTTTTGCCGTTCCCACGGCAGCGTGACCCATTTAATGGTGTATCCCGCGTAATGATTCATCGATACTCCTTCAGGCCATCGCCTGCTCAAAACTGGAGAGTGACGAACAGGCACCGCAGCGGCCGCAGCCGGCTTTGATATCCCGGGAGCGGAGGTTGGCCTGATTCAACATCTGGCCCAGCGGCTGCAGGATTGACGTCATAAAGGCGCTGTCCGGCGCGGCATGATGCTCCAGCGGCGTACCGCTGATCGGCACGAACGGCACCACGAAGGGATAAACGCCCAGCGCAATCAGCTTTTCCGACAGCGCCAAAATGGCCTGCGGCGTATCCCCCAGCCCCGCCAGGATATAGGTACTGACCTGGCCCCGACCGAATACGGCCACCGCATCGGCGAAGGCAATCAGATACTGTTCAACGCTGACCTGCGCTTTCCCCGGCATAATACGTGCCCGCACCTCAGGCGTTACGGCCTCCAGATGCATGCCTAACGCATCAATCCCGGCATCCTTCAGACGCTGAAACCAGCGCGGATCGCCCGGCGGTTCGCACTGCCCCTGTAGCGGTAGATCCACGGCGGCTTTAATCGCTTCGGCGCTTTCCACCAGAATTCGCGCACCCCGGTCACTGCCCGACGGCGTGCCGGTGGTCATCACCATATGTTTAACGCCGTCTAATTCCACCGCCGCTTTGGCCACTTCGGCCAGCTGCTGTGGCGTCTTGCGGGCGATGGTACTGCCTGCCGCCAGAGACTGGCCGATGGCACAAAACTGACAGGCTTTGGCGCGGTTTTCATAACGAATACAGGTCTGCAGCACCGTGGTGGCGAGCACATCGGTGCCGTGCAGGGTCGCTATTTGTGAATAGCGGATCCCCTCCGCCGTCTGCCGCTCATAGAAGCGCGGCTTGCGGGTAACACCGATCTCCCGCACGGGAATGCTCTGGTGGTAAAGGCGGGTGGTGCCCGATTCTTCATGCTTCACCTGCCACGGTGACCGGTGCGCGGAATGGGTGTAGACCGGCACCATCACCGTCACACCGTCAATATTCATCGCCTGGTGATCGGAAGGCCCGGCCCCGCCTTGACGGCTGGCATGCTGCTGCAGCGGATTGATCACCTGTACTCCCTGTGTAAGGAGCTCGGTGATCAGCTGCTGACGATTAAGTGGGGCGTTCTGCATCGCTCGCTCCTTCTGATTCAGCCTCAGGGCTGCGGGGGATAACGTATCGGGCGGGCCTGTCATCCAGCACCAGACTCAGCAATTCCGGGCGGGCATAGTGCCCCACGGAGTCCATCATCCGTTTACGTTTGGTGATCAGCGCCATATCCAGATCGGCCACCAGGATCCCTTCCCCTTCCGTCAGCGGCGGCACCAGATGACGGCCTTCCGGCGAAATAATCGCGGTGTTGCACCCGCCGCGCAGCCCCTTCTGCAGGGCGGGGTCGGATGTTAATTCATTGATTTGCGTTTCCGTCAGCCAGCCGGTGGCGTTGATCACAAAACAGCCGGACTCCAGCGCATGATGACGGATCGTGACATCCATCTGCTCCGCGAAAATCGGCCCCACCAGCGAGCCGGGGAACTGGCTGCAGTGGATCTCCTCGTGCTGCGTCATCAGGCTGTAGCGCGCCAGCGGGTTGTAATGCTCCCAGCAGGCCAGCGCACCCACACGCCCGACGGCGGTATCGACCACTTTTAACCCGGCACCATCGCCCTGTCCCCAGATCATGCGCTCATGATAGGTTGGTGTGATCTTGCGGCGTTTGAGCACCAGCTCCCCGCTGGCATCGAACACCAGCTGCGTGTTGTACAGCGTGCCGCGATCGCGTTCATTGACTCCCAGCACCACCACTATATTGCGGACGCGGGCACGCTCGCCGACGGCATAAGTAATTGGGCCGGGGACCACCACCGCCTGTTCGTAAAGTTTCAGATGTTCAGCACCGGCGGTCATCGCGGGGGTGATAAACGAAAAGTACGGGTAATAGGGAACAAAGGTTTCAGGAAATACGATGATTTCAGCGCCCTGCTCTGCGGCCTTATCGATTGCCTCGAGTACTTTGGCCAGCGTTTTGCTGGCCTCGTAAAGATCGGGAGCAATCTGAGCTGCAGCGGCGCGGACTATGCGAGATCCAGCCATCTTGCGCCTCCGCTTACATGGTCCAGGTGTCAATGATCAGTGCGTTGTCACGCACATGCAGTAGCTTGAGATCCAGCACATCCAGCGGGTTGATTGGGCGCACCCCTTCCAGTAATGACGGTTCGCCGTGACCGTACAGCGCCTGTAATGCAAAACGACAGGCATACACTTTGCCGCCCTCGGCCATAAATTTGTTCAGCTGGTTGGCATAGTTCTGATGACCGGGAAACGCTTCCGCTCCGATGGTCGGGTAGCCTCGCACCACCCCCAGCAGCACGCCGGGTCCATAAAGCAGAATTGAGGTTTCGAATCCCTTACGCTGCAGGCGGGTGGCCTGCAGCATATTGACGAAGCCAATGGATCCTTCAAAGGCGACCGTGTGGAAGGTCACTAATGCCTTCTGTCCCGGTTCTGCTTTCACATCCTCGAACACCTTCTCTTCGTAATCGACAAAGAAATCACCGGTGGCATGAGCTGGTAATGTGACTTTTGGCATAGCACGTTTCTCCCGTTTATTGTCTGGGGGAGTCTGGCTCCCCATGTTGGCGCATCCGCAGGTGATGCTGTATTAACGGGAGCAAGGGACGTGCCAGCCACGATTTAGCCTGATGCAATCAACCTCCCATCAATTGCTTATTTTGTGAGCCAGAAATTTTTTTACCCGGCGTAATTCCCTGTTATTCGCGGGGCCATCACCCCATCCTCACGACATAAATGCACCGGTTTGATGCTGTTTTGCACCAAAAAAGCACACAATAAAAATCATCATGCAATCAATGATGCAATCAATGGAAATTTGATTGCAGAGGGGCATGACGGACGGCATAGTGTGGGTCTTGCCTGGGCCCGGAGGCGCCACGACGATGCTGACCAAACTCTCCAGCAGCTGGAACACCCATCTCACTCATCAAACGCAACGCCCGGCTTATCTGCTGATTGCCGATATCATTGCTGACGGCATCAACAGCGGGGAGTTTCAGCCGCGCGACCGCCTGCCGCCTCTGCGCGATCTGGCCGTGTCGCTGTCGCTTAACTACACCACCGTGACCCGTGGCTATGCCGAAGCGAAACGACGGGGGCTGATTGATTCCCGGCCGGGGTTAGGCAGTTTTATTCGCGGCAAGGTGCCTGCCGTCCCGCTCACCGGCGGCAGCAGTTATGAAATGACCATGAACTCACCGATTGAGCCGGGGGAAGAGCTGGCGCAGGCCATCCGCGACGGTGCCGTCAATATGTTTGCGCAGAAAGACCTCATCCGCCTGCTGCGCTATCAGGATTTTGGCGGCACGGCTGACGACAAGGCGATGGCCAGCGTGTGGCTTGAGAAGCAGCTGCCGCCGGTCAGCGTCGAGGAGGTGCTGATTACGCCAGGCATCCACAGTGCGCTGGTGGGGCTGCTGACCCTGCTGTGCCGCCGGGGCGGCAGTGTGGCGGTTGCCTCGCTGATTTATCCCGGGCTGAAAGCCATCGCCAGCCAGCTCAATATCCCACTGCAGTCGCTACCGTGTGACGAAGACGGCCCGCTGCCACGCGCGTTTGAACATCAGTGCCAGACGGGAAATATCGGCGCATTTTACGTTAACCCGACGCTGCAGAACCCCACCACGCTGACCATTCCCCTGCGACGCCGTGAAGCCCTGGCCGACGTCGCCGAACGCTACAGCATCCCGGTGATTGAAGATGAGGCGTATGCCGCGCTGGCGACGGATCACATTGCCAGTTTCAGTGAGCTGATACCGCAGCTGACGTGGTACATCACCGGTATGTCGAAATGCTTTGGCCCGGGATTACGCACCGCATTTGTCAAAGGGCCGGGCAGGCGCAACACGGAGCTGCTGGCCGGGGCACTGCGCGCGCTGAATGTGATGGCGAGCCCGATAACCAATGGATTAGTCGCTCAGTGGATCCAGGATGGCACTGCCGATCGCGTGCTGGATTCGATTCGTGCGGAGGCCGGTATCCGCCAGAAGCTCGCGGCGGAGATTTTGCAGCCGTTCACCGTGCGCGCGTCGCAGCGGGGTTTTCATCTGTGGCTGCTGCTGCCGCGCCACCATAACTGGAATCCGGCTGAAGTGGCCGTGAAACTGCGCGAACTCGGCGTCAGCGCCGTTTCCAGCGCGGCGTTCTGCACCGATAATAATCCCCCCGATGCGCTGCGCATCTGCCTGGGCGGCGCGTGGTCGCGGGAACTCTGTGCAGAAAATCTGCAGACGATTTCCCACGTACTGCAGTATCCGGAGCACTACCACAGTATCCTGTTGTAAAATAGCCAAAAAGGGAGGGAGAGGATGTTAATGCGACAAACAACGGTCAGTTTTACTTCGGGTCTTTGCTGGATAAGCTTCTGGATAGGTACCGCACTGGTCGGCACGTCGTGGCTTTACGCCAGGCTACAGGGGCTGACATTTCTGACGGGTATTGAAAAGGGGTTTCTGGCCTTACAGTCACCGGACAGCACCGTGGCGTTATTACTGTCCGCCGGGGCGATGCTGATTGCCCTGGGGTTAATTTTCGTTCCCCTGTACTACTCCGCGCTTTTGGTCGGTGCCTTCGTCAAAATTCTTACTCGTCGTCCGATCAGGATCTGATGCGAAGAGCGATCGGAAAATGAAAAAAGAGTTCGAGGTTGTCTTTACCACAAACCCAACATCTGAAGATATCTACGGTGAGATTCTGTACGACAGCCAAATTCTTTGCAGGCTGATTAAAACAGAGGTTGAGGATGAAGAAGTTGAAATCGAATTTTTCTTCGATCAGATTGTGCTTGAGCGGAAAGCTGAAAGGCGCTTTCCGCTCAAGGACTTCATGACTATCCTGCATGAAGTCGAAGATGAACTGATTCGCTGGCTCAAGAATATTAATAAGATTACCCTTACCCCGGATTGCGCTCAGAATGACCGGATCGCAGCGCCAGCCAGGTCGCCCTGCGATCGGGGAACTGACTTATTTTCACCGCTGATTTCCCGCTATCCCGTTCTCCCATCCTCCACCCAGCGCCTGATACAGCCGCACCAGCGCCAGCGACACGTCGGCGTCGCTTTTCACCAGCGCCTGCTGCGAGGCCAGCAGTTCCTTTTGCATGGTCAGCACGTTAAGAAAGTCGGTGGCACCCGCTTCATACTGCTTTGATGCCGCCGCCAGCGCGATGCGATCGTTTTCCACCAGGGTTGCCAGCTGGCTGCGCTGGCGCTGATACGTGTCGTAATCCACCATCGCGTCATTCACTTCATGCCAGGCCTTGAGCACCGTGCGCTGGAAGTGGATCGCCGCTTCCTGCTGCCGGGCTTTTTTCAGCGCCAGCTGCCCGCGCAGCCTTCCGCCCTCGAATATCGGCAGAGTCAGCGACGGACCGACGCTGTACAGGCGCGATCCCCAGTTCCCCAGCTGGCTGAACTGCATCGCCTGTAGCCCGATGTTGCCGGTCAGGGTAATACTCGGATAGAAATCTGCGGTCGCCACGCCAACATCGGCGGTAGCCGCGTGCAGCTGCGCCTCGGCGGCGCGGATATCCGGCCGCCGCTGCGCCAGCTCGGACGGCAGCCCCACCGGCACTTCCGGCGGCGTCAGCGGCAGCGGTCGGCTCCCGGCCAACCGTTCGGTTAATGCCCCCGGGTTCTCACCCAGCAGGAAACTCAGCGAGTTCATCAGGTGCGCCTGCTGCTGCTCCAGCATCGGCAGCGTCGATTCAACCGAGGCAACCTGCGCCCGGGCCTGCGCCACCTCCAGCTGCGTGGCCACGCCGTCGGCCAGGCGGATGCCGGTCAGCTTCAGGCTGTGGCGGGCGATATCCAGGTTCTGCAGGCTGATATCACGCTGTAGCTGCACGCTGCGCAGCTGGACGTAGTCGCTGACGGTCGCCGCCTGCACGGTTAACAGCACCGCACGGCGCTGGTCGTCGCTGGCCTCGACGCGGGCGGCGGACGACTCTTTCTGGCGCCGCAGCCGCCCCCACATATCCAGCTCCCAGGCCGCACCGATGCCCGGCTGCCACACGCTCCAGGCCTTTTTACCGCCCAGCCCGGAGATATCCTGCAGCCCGTTCTGACTGTTGCGGGCGTGCTGGAACGACGCCGTGGCGTCAATCGACGGCAGGCTCTCCCCGGTGACCACCTGATGTTCCGCCTGCGCCTGGAGCAGACGCGCCTCCGCCGCCTGCAAATCGAGGTTGCTTCGCGCGGACTGTTCAACCAGCGCGGTCAGCGTGTCGTCATGAAAAATTTGCCACCACTGCGGCTGCAGTCCGCGTTCTACAATGCGCCCCGCCGCGTGACCCTGCGGCCACCCCTGCGGGCTGTTCACCGTTGGCGGCGTGAAGTCCGGGCCGACCGTGCAGCCGCTCAGCAGCAGAATACCGGTGGTTAAAGCGGCCAGTTTCATGATTTTTCTCCGGCTTTCGCGGTGTGGATGGTGGCTTCCACCGCCATACCCACCCGCAGCTGCTCCGCCAGGCGTTGCCCGCCGTCGAGTTCAATTTTGACCGGAATGCGCTGCACCACCTTGGTGAAGTTGCCGGTGGCGTTATCCGGCGTAATCGCGGAGAAGGTGACGCCCGTCGCCGGCGCAAAGCTGTTTACCACACCGTGCAGCAGCGCCCCGCCAAAGCCGTCGACGCGAATATCCACCCGCTGTCCGGGCCGCACGTGCTCAAGCTGGGTTTCCTGAAAATTCGCCACCACGTAGGCTTTATTCAGCGGTACCACTGCCAGCATCGGCGTGCCGGGCGTGACGTAAGCACCCTCGCGCACTACCCGCTGCCCGACCCATCCGGCAACCGGCGCCAGGATTTTGGTGTACGACAGCCTCAGCCCGGCGGTATCCCGCATCGCCTGCGCCCGCTGTAGCTCCCCCTGCGCCCGCTGAAATTCGGCCTGTAAGACCACGGTTTTCGCGCGGGCGGCGTTAAGCGTGGCGGTATCACGCGCCACGTTGGCCTGGGCGGTGTCGATGCGCGATCGCGCCAGCTGGGCATTTTGCTGGCTGCCCGCGCCGTGGACGGCCAGGTCGCGATAGCGCGCCAGCTCCGCTTTGGCAAAAACGTAACCGGCCCGGCTGGCCGCCAGCGTGGCGTCGGCCTGGTCAATCATCGGCTGCTGCTGCGCCAGGCTGGCGCTGGCGTTCGCTACGGTGGCCTGCTGCACCACCACGCTGGCCTCTGCCGCGTTCATTTCGGCAAGAAGATCGCGGTCATCGATCTCCACCAGCAGCTGCCCCTGTTCCACATACTGATTGTCCTTGACCGCCACCCGCACAATCTGCCCGGTGATACGCGGCGTCACCACCGTGTAATCGGCGCGGATAAAAGCGTCGTTGGTGCGCCGATCGGCACTGCCGCTCAGCAGGCCAAACCCGATCCCCGCCGCTACGGCCAGTACGGCAGCCCCGGCCAGAACCGGTGCGTGTTTCTTAGTGAATTTTAATGAAGTCATGATCGAGCCTTATGCGTGAGAAGCGGCAAGCGGCCGCGGCGGATACACGCGGGTTGCCATTAACGGAATAAATAAAATCAGGACGGCTGTCAGCCCGGTCATCACCTGATACACATCGGCGGAAGCCAGCACCACCGCCTGCACGTGGATCTGCTCCGCCAGCGCGGACAGACCTTCGCCGTCAGAAGGAGAAAGCGACAGCGCCTGGCCGCTGTTGCCCCACTGATTGACCAGCGTGTTGGAATGAAAATATGCGCGGGCGGTGGTCAGCCCTTCCAGCACCCCGGTACCGACCACCGCGGCCATTCCTTTCACGGTGTTGAACCACGCGGAGGCGAACGGCCCTTCGGCGGGCGGCAGGCCGTTGGTCGCCAGCAGCAGCAGCGGGATCACCGCCATCGGCTGCCCGAGGATCTGCAGCATCTGCAGGCCGTAGAAGTTGTCGCGGATCCACTCGGAGGTCATCGCGCTGCCGAGGTAGCAGGTGACGCCGATCAGCCCCAGGCCGCAGGCCAGCACCCAGCGGCAGTCAACGCGGGTGAAATTGCACAGCGCCGACACCAGCGGCAGCGCCACCAGCTGGCCCAGCGCCACGTACAGGGCCAGCGGCACGGTTTGCAGCGGCCGATACCCCTGGATCTCGGCCAGATAGCCCGCGGGGATCCCCGGCACTGCGACCAGAATTACCAGCACCCCGCCGAGGGTTATCAGCGAGAAGGTTAAGTTACGCCGCGCCAGCTGCTGCACTTTGAAAAACGGCAGCGGATGGAACCATTCGTTGATCATAAACAGCGTCAGGGTTGTCAGCCCCAGCAGCAGCATCCGGCAGATAAACGGTGAATCCAGCCAGCCCAGCCGCGTGCCCTGCTCCAGCACCACCACCAGCGAGGTAATGGCCGGGAGTCCGAGCAGCAGACCCACCCAGTTGAACTGCGCGAAGCGTTCCAGCCGCAGCGGGTCCTGTGGAATACCCCAGGAAACGGCGGCCATCGCCAGCAGGCAGATCGGGATGATTTGCCAGAACACCATTTGCCAGCCGGTGTACTCAGTCCACAACGCCGCCAGCGGAATGCCCAGATTCGGTCCGAACGTTGCCGTCAGCGCATAGGCCCCCAGGCCGTACAGCTTGATCCCCGGCGGTAAAAACCGCAGCGCCGCACTCATCAGCATCGGCGGCAGGCAGCCGCCAAACAGCCCCTGGATCGTGCGCAGCACGTAGAGGGTCGGCAAATTGGGTGCCAGCGGGCACAGCATCCCCGCCAGCATAAACACGGCGGTCACGCCGAAGGTAAAACGGCGCAGCGATAGCGTGGCCGAAAACCACGGTGCAAACGCCATCGCCGCCACCTGCGCGGCTTCATACAGCGTGGTCAGCCAGCTGCCTTCATCGTGGCTGACCGACAGCACGCCGCGAACGTCGGTCATGGCGATATCCGTTACGTGCTCGTTTAATCCGGCCACCAGCGATGCCAGCAAAATGCCGGTCAGTCCCGTCATGATGCGCAGGTCAAACGCCGCCGCGGGCGGCGCAGCTTTGGGTTGCGCGAGTGTTTGCATAGTTCATCCTTTCCAGTCGATCAGGCGCACAGTCTAGAAAGATGACCGGGGGACAGGAATTGCGATGTGTGCAGCCGAGGCGTGCGTCTGACGCACTGGTCAGATGCGTGCGGAGGCATTTATTTACCCGCGCGGGAATTGGAAGATGCATGCTTTAACCCTGTCAATGAAGGAAACAGCATGTTTAATACGATACTGGTCGCCCTGGACGGTTCACCACAGTCGCAGGCGGTGATCGAGCTGAGCCGTAAAGTCACCGCCGGCCATCCGGCAACGCTGCATATTCTGTGCGTGGTCGACGGCGCGTATCTGCTGCCCGAGGAGAACTATTTTTACCCCGAGGAGCAGCACGCCACGGAGGCCAGCGACGGCCTGGTTTACCCTCCCGCCGACCGTGAATATCAGGCCGCACAGGAAACGGTGAATCAGGCCGTTGGCAGCCTGCGCTGGGAAAGCCGCCGGGTGAGTGGTCTGATTATCGGCGGCGAGCCGACGCAGGTGATCATCCAGCAGGCGGCCAGGCTGAAGGTGGATCTGATCGTGATGGGGCACCGGCATTTATCATCGCTGAAACGCTGGGTCGAACACTCCATCGTTAAGGAGGTGATCGACCTCGCGGCCTGTCCGGTGCTGGTTGAAAATGCGGAAACGGAGCAGTCGTGCTGAGGGGTTTAGCCCCCGGCTGACTGAACGCAGAGTTGGTGAATAGTCCGCCGCAGCCACTGATGGGCAGGATCGTTCTGGAATCGCGGATGCCAGGCCTGCACTATGGGAATGGCATCCAGTTCCACCGGCAGCGGAAACGCCCGCGTTTTAATCCCCATCTCCTGCACCGCGCGAACCACGTGGCCCGGCAGCGGCAGGATCAGATCGGAGTTTCCCAGCGAAAACACTCCGGAATGGAAGGTCGGCACCACCAGCGAGATATGGCGCACCAGCCCCAGCTCCGCCAGACGTTTGTCTATCGGCCCGCGCGCGCGCCCACGGCGGGACACGCTGATCTGCTCGTAGCGGGCAAAGGATTCCGCGGTGATCTCGCTGGCGAATATCGGATGATCCTCGCGCGCCAGCCCCATGAAGTGCGTAGAAAACAGCGACTGCACGTGGATATCGTCGCCGAGCGGGCGCATGGCGCTGATATAGAGATCCACCTTGCCGTCGCGCAGGCTGTCTTCATCGCTGCCGCTTTCCGGGGTGAAGCGCAGTCCCACATTGCCCGCCTCCTGCCGCAGGCGGCTGAGCAGTACGCCGCCAAACGCGCTGATAAACACATCGTTGGCATGCAGCGTAAAGGTGCGTTCCAGCTGCGATAAATCCACCCCCGACTGCGGCTGTAGCAGGCGAACAGCCTCACCCATGACCTGATGCACCTCTTCCCGGAGCGCCAGCGCGCGCGGGGTCGGCACCATTTTCCGCCCCGCCTTGACCAGAATCGGGTCGCCCAGCTGATGCCGGATGCGGGTCAGGGTCCGGCTCATTGCCGGCGGGCTGAGGTTCATTCTGCGCGCCGCGCCAATCACCGATCCCTCATCCAGCAGGGCATCCAGCGCAATAATCAGATTTAAATCAGGAATTTTCATACTCGTTTATCACGTCAACATCCATGCCCTAACATAGCCAGAAAGCGGCCTTCGGCAAAGATAAATACCACGTGAGCAACGAAGAAGCGCCTGTTTTCAACCGGTTAAAACTGATAAACCAGCCCGACCGCCAGCACATCATCCGTCGACACGCCTGCGGCCTGGCTGAAGTCGCTGTTATCGATCAGGTTAAGTTTGTAATCAACGTAGGTTTGCATATTGCGGTTAAACAGCCAGGATGCACCGAAATCGACAAACCGCACCAGATCCTGACTGCCGAAAGTCTGGCCGCTGGCGGCACGGCCGAGGTCGCTGGCGCGCGCCTGGCTATAGGCGATAAACGGCACCAGCCCGGAATCGAAGCTGTACTGGGCAAACAGTTCGACAATGTCTGACTGATTGGCATAGCCATACGCCCCGTCCCCTGAAGCCGAACCAAAGCGTGAGGCGTTATACGCCCGGGTGTACATCGCCGCGAGATACAGCCCGTTCGCGTCATATTTTATCGCGCCGGAATACGCTTCTGCCCGATCGCCCTGCCCCATTATCCCGCCGCCGGCATTATTCTGCGCACCGGTACGCCGGGACTGGGTAAACGCGCCAACCGCTTTAAAATCACCGGCAAATTCCCAGGCCACCGACATCCCGTAGCCGTTACCGTTCTGGCGCAGCGCACCGCGGGAGCCGGGTTCGCCGCCGCCGTCGTTCCTGCCCTGATACTGGAGCGTGACGTTCAGGCCGTCCACCAGGCCAAAGAAGTTGCTGTTGCGGTACGTCGCCAGGCCATTGCCGCGGCGAAACATAAACTGATCGGTGTTATAGGTCTGCGCATCAAATTCCGGCTGCATATCGGTCAGGCTCAGTGCGTCATACAGCACACCGATATTGCGTCCGTAATCCAGTGAACCGTAGTCACCCAGTCTGATGCCGGCAAAGCCCAGACGGGTATACATCGAAGCCCCGCTGTTTTCGGGCTGATTCATATCGACCTGGGTCTGCCACTGCCCGTAGCCGCTCAGCAGGGGCGAGATCTGCGTTTCTCCCTTAAAGCCGAAGCGCATGTAGGACTGGTCGCCGTCCTCGCTTTTATTGTCACTCAGGTAGCGCAGGCCGGAGATCAGCCCGGACAGATCCAGCCGGTTTCCGTCGCGGTTGTAGATTTCAGCCGCGAAACCCGGCGCGGAGAGCAGGAAACAGGACGCCAGCAGCGTCAGCGGGCGAATGCTCATTGTTCCTCTCCGGACAGGCAGCGCCAGGCAAAGATCACCTGGCTGTTTTCACGGGGTAGCGATCGGGGGGCGTGCTTTTTTCTGAATGCGGCGGGCGGCACGTTCAGATAGCGGCGAAACGTCCGTGAGAAGGTCTGCTGGCTGGTAAAGCCGTTATCAAACGCGATTTGCATGATGTCTTTATTCGTAAACAGCAGCGACTGTGCCGCCCTGATCAACCGCCGGGTGCGAATATATTCGGCCAGATTGTAGCCCGTTTGTTTTCTGAACACGCGCTGGAAGTGGGAATGCCCGTAACCGCTTTTGCGCGTGACCGTGCTGACCCTGATGCGTTCGTCATCAAGATTATCTTCAATCCACGGGATGATATCCTGCACAACCGATTTTATTCCCCTTCCCGGATCCTGCGCTGTCCGGTTCAGGGATTCGCGTGCAGAACTGGCGATATGCATATTTTCTCCTGTCCGATCGTTTCAGCGTTCGGATAGCGGCCTTTGCGAAGTCTTTGGCTCCGCAGGTGATAAAATAAAGGAGCCTAATTATCTTATCAGTCGGTAGAAAATATAAGTTATACAGACGGATAGCTATACAGATGGATAGTTATACCAATGGATAATTGCTAAGTGGCCAAAGGGGATATAACCCGGGTATTCCCTGCCCGCATCCGTTCATCTATTACCGCTGAGATCCACGCTGCTGGCGGCTATTCTGTGACGGATCCGCCGTCGCCGGACCGTGGCAAACGTACGGCAACAGGGCGGCAAAATCCCTCGCGACATATTATTCAAATTTTCTGACTTACTTCAGCAAAAGACAGGGATGTTTTTCATCCCCGCACGGGTCTACTATGCATTCCATCGAGGCGAAACGCCTCATCCAAAACAAAATAAACTGAGGAATCAATCATGAAATCTATCAAAACTTTCGTTGCAGTATCCGCCCTGGCTCTGGTTTCTTTCGGCAGCATGGCGCAGAACGTTACCGCTACCGCCTCCACGCTGGATGCCGCAGAAGCCAGTATTGCAGCCCAGGCAAAACAGAGTGGCGCAACGTATAAAATTACCGGTGCCCGCGTTGATAATCACGCCTACGTTACCGCAGAACTGATTAAATAATCCTCCTACGCTGGAACACCCTCCTGACGCCTGTGAACCGTTACTCACAGGCGGCCGGGAACGAGAAAAGGAATATAAAATGAACACGTTCAAAACCCTGATTGCGCTGTCGGTTATCACCCTGTTTATGGCGGTCTTGTCGACGAAACGTGCGCGCCCGGCTCGTCACTCATCGTAATGGTTAGCAAAATTTCAGGCTGGCTTAATACGCTTTTTCCGCCGCGCGATTGAGCCGTTGTAAACCTCTCGAAAAATCCTGCCAATGTTAAACCCACCGGCACCGTCTGGCGCTCTAAGGCGTTAATTTCCCGATCGAATCGGAGATTAATTGCTCACCCTGCGATTATTCACATAATCCCCTTCTCATACAGTGGATATACTTTTCAGGCGATGACGGGAAATAACGTCCGGTACGTTTCAGAATTCGTGTCGCATTTGAATAATATTATTTAACTGTTTGCGCGTAAATGATGCACATTGACTAAGATAATTCTTACCACTATATCCTTCACGCTTCTCAGACATAATTTGTAATATTCATCACTGCCGGCTGATTTACAATCACGTGATTCCGAGGGAGATGTTTTATTCATAATTTCATCAGGTTACATAAGCATCCCGGATGATAAAAATAGTCGTCATTTACAGAGAGTTGGTATAGTATTTAATATTATAAGGACGTGCTCCTTATATAATTCATACAAATAAAAACTATTCCGCGCCTCAGAGGCTGCACTTTTTTCGTTACGACCATCACACCGACTGAGAGTTCGCCAATGAATCACACCGTTTATCTTGTTGATGATGATGTATCAGTGATTACCGCACTGACCAACCTGCTTAAATCCGAAGATTATATTGTCGCTCCGTTTACCTCTCCTCAGTCTTTCCTGGCGGCGTCACTCTCTTCCGGCCCGTGCTGTCTGATTGTGGATATCAACATGCCCGGCGCTGACGGCTTTGATGTCACCCGCGCGCTCAGCGAGCGCGGCGACGCGATCCCGACCATTTTTCTGACCGGCTTTGGCACCATTCCGATTACGGTCAAAGCGATGAAGGCCGGTGCCTGCGAGTTTTTAACCAAGCCGGTCGATCCCGATCATCTGCTGCAGGCCGTGGCGGAAGCACTCAGGCTGTCCGAAGCGGGCATGGAAACCGCCCGGGAGAAGCGGGTGTTGACCGAGCGGCACCAGTCGCTGACGCCGCGCGAAAGCGAGGTGATGCTGCTGGCGATTGGGGGGTTGCAGAATAAACAGATTGCCGCCGAGATGGGCGTCAGTGAGATCACCGCCAAGGTGCATAAGCGCCGGGTGATGGAAAAAATGCAGGTGCGTTCGCTGTCGGACCTGGTCAGGGCCGCCGAGCGGCTCAGCATGGTCAAATCGGCCAGCCGCTAACGTTGGGGAGCCTGTAGACGCGGTAAATTCCTGCGTGATGGCCATTCCCTGAGCCGTGTCTCAGGGAACGGGTTTTAACTTTCGGCTTCCGTGGGAAGCGTGAACCAGAATTTACTGCCGCCGTCCGGGCGGTTCTCCGCTTTCAGTTCGCCCTTATGCTTTTTGATAATCCCTTCGCAGATGGTCAGCCCCATGCCCATTCCCTCTTTTTTGGTGGTGTAGAAGGAGTCGAAAATGCGCGATATCACCTCCTCCGACAGGCCGGTGCCGTTATCGGCCACCTCAAAAAGAATCGTATCCGGGTCGGGATTCGACGAGGAGAGCTTCAGCACGCTGGCCCCTTTGCCTTTCTCAACCATCGCATCAATGGCGTTAACTACCAGATTCAACAGTACCTGTTGGATTTGCACCCGCTCGCAGTAAATATTGTCGTTCACCGCCCGGAGGTCGAGATCCAGTGAGATCCAGCGCCGTTCCAGCTCCATACGCGAAAGCGACAGGATATCCCGCGCCAGATGGTGCAGTTTAGCCGGAGCGAATTCGGCGGTATTATTGCGGGTCAGCGCCTGCAGCCCGCGAATAATATCGCCTGCGCGCTTGCCTTCACTGAGGATCTCCTGCAGGCCGTGGCAGGCGTTGTCCATATGCCCGGGTCCGCGTTTTATCCAGCGCATGCTGGCCCCGGCATTTGCCACAATCGACATCAGCGGCTGATTGATTTCATGGGCAATCGAGGCGGTGAGCTGCCCGACCGTGGTGGCGCGGGAGACGCGGGCAAGATCGGCCTGCGCAATGCGCACGGCATCCTCGGCCAGGCGCTGCGAGGTGATATCGGAGATCGTACCGAAATACTCGCTGACGTCGGGCAGATTCTCGACGGGATCGCCAATGCCCTTAATATAGCGGCACTCGCCGTCGCGGCGGATAATGCGAAACTCCGCCTGCATGCTGACGCCGCCGATGACGCTTTCTCTGACCAGTTCGCTGATGCAGCCATGATCGTCGGGGTGCACCATGGTCATAAACTCCGCCATCGACAGGCTGCGCTGCTCCGGCGGCAGGCCGAGGATCCGGCGATATTCTTCGGAAATCATCATCTGGTCTTTCGCCAGATTCCAGTGCCAGGTGCCGGTATGGCTGATTTTTTCCCCCATAATCAGCGAGGTCTGGCTGGCGCGCAGCTGTTTTTCAACCCGGCGACGGTTAACGTTCTCCTCCATCAGCTCGGCGTACAGCCGCGCGGTTTCCAGCGAGACGGCGGCCTGCGCCCCAAGCATCGACACCACGCGCGAATGTTCGGCGGTAAACACATCCGGCATCAGGCGGTTTTCCAGATACAGCACGCCCACCATCCGCGCCTGCTTGAACATCGGCACGCACATCACCGCCGCGCCGGAGGCAACCAGATAGGGATCCTGGCTGAACGGGCTGAACACCTCCGGTTTCCCGGTGCGGATCTCCTGCCCGGTGCGGATCACCGCCGACAGCACCGACAGCGGCAGGTCCGTCGCCAGCGGCGTCTCCTGCACGATTTTTACCCGGATACCGTCGGCGGTCGTCGTGGCCCGCGCCTCAATTTCCGGCACGCTGCCGTCCAGCAGGCGGATCAGCAGGCAGTGCTGGGCACCCGCCCTTTCCAGCAGCATCATCATCAGCGTGTTGATCAGCCGGTCGAGGTTAATCTCTTCGGTCAGGGCGCGCACGGCGGTAATCACGCTCTGCAGATCGCTCAGCTCGGCGCTCTGCTCAAACGACACCGTGCTGAAGGCGGCATGGCGGTGGGAGGAGGCATGATGGGGATAGCGCAGCTCCAGCTGTCTGACTTTGGCCCCGGCTCCCCAGCGCTCCCAGGCCGCTATCGCGCCTTTGATGTAGCCATCCGCGGCCACGCTCAGGCCGCAGGTGCTGGCATAGCCGGCGGCCAGTTCGCAGGCCAGCCCGTTGATATGGTCAAAACGGCCCTCGCGGGAGAGGGTGATCGCCAGCTCGTACTGCTGAGCGGCCTGCAGGGAATCGCCCTCCAGCCGCAGCATTTCCGCGCGCAGCAGCCCGGCCTTATCGGCAAAGGTACGCGGATTTTCCACCGACCAGGTGGCAATCATTTCATAATGCGCGGCGACGAACTGCCGGTCTTCATCGGTACAGGTCTGGGAGGTCAGCGGAATGGTCACCGACAGCGCACTGTACAGATGAAAATCCAGTCGGTGAATGTGTCCGGGGATGGAGCCGGTCAGCGGGGCCGCCTGGGCAAAACAGTCCGTGGCGCAGGCATATTCCCCGGCGAAAAAGTGCGCCATGCCCCGGTACAGCCAGGACCAGAACTGCATCAGCAGAATTGGCTCTATGGCGGTGCCCGGTTTCATCTGCAGAATAGGCTGCGGCGTGAAGTTTTTCCCGGAGAGCGGCGTATCGCCGGCAAAGCGCAGAAACAGCACATAGTCGCGCTGCATCTGTAAAATCACCTCAACGTCCCGATACTGTGCCTTGCTGACGTAGGCCAGACCCCGCTCGATGGAGGTCTGCACGCCTTCAAGGTGATCGCCACGCGTTAAATAGTTCATCACCAGATGGCGCAGAGCGAGGCAGGCCGAGGTCCGATCGCCCACCGCCACGGCGGTGTCGAATGTGGTTTTGGCGCATTCGATAGAATAGGTGGTCGGCATGGTCCAGATACTGACCTGGTCCAGCGGCAGCAGCGTGCGCGCCTTAAAGCTGGTGAAGTCGTGTTTGTAGACCAGTTCGCGGGCCAGCAGCGTGCTGGCGAATCCCCGGCTGTATTCGTTGTAATGGTCGCCACACAGCACGCCGTACCACGAGAGCGCAAACGTGGAGGCGCCGGTCATCCCCCTGTCCATGGTCAGATGCAGCATCTTGCAGACGATCATAAAGTGCAGCCGCGGGCTGACGAACGCGGCAAACATGCAGGCGCTGGCCATCAGGTTCATGATCGCTTCGGTTTTACGGCAGGTCATCAGCGGCAGCGGTCTGAGGCGGGTATAGGGATTTTTCCCGACCTGCTCCTTGAGTTTGATGCGGGCGGCATCGCATTCGGCTTTGTCCGGCTCGCGGTTGAGGTGAATGCCGAACACCGCCAGCCAGGCAATTGCCGTTTCCAGCGCCAGCTTGCTGTCCGATCGTCGCATATGGATTTCCGCCATCATGCAGGCGGCAATGGCCTTATCGGTGGGGTTTCCCGGCGCGCTGAGCAGCCTGCCGCAGTGGTCCTGCGCGGTCGACAGGTTGCCGTGCAGGAATTCGCACTCCGCCGCTTCCAGCGTAAAGGTGAAATCCTCCTCCGGGGTCAGCGGCGCTTCAATTCGCTGGGTGGCCTGTAAAAACCGCAAGGCCGAGACGTAATCCCCGGTGTTTTTGGCCCGCCGGGTCGCCAGCAGGATCAGCTGGCGATACCGGCTCGCGCTCTGACGGAGCAGCCCGGTGTTTTTAATCGCGGCCACATGGTGAACGACCCGGAAAAGCGCGTCGTTGCTGAGATCCTCATTGGCCCGCTCGGCCAGCAGGCTGGCGGCACGAAGGTGCAGACGGTCTTTTTCATCCGCGCCGATCAGGTCCATTGCCGCTTCCTGGACGCGGTCGTGGGTAAAGGCATAGTCCTCGTTTTTCAGGGTAATCAGCTGCGCCACGACGGCGGGCAGGAGATGCATACGGATCTCATCCTGCGTCAGGTTCAGCACCCTGCCGGGCAGAGTGAGCGAGCCGGACCCGCCCAGGCACGCCAGGCTGCTCAGCATCTGCCGGGTGATTTCGGGGACGGTCTCGATGCGCTGCAGGACCAGACTGGCGACATTTTCGCTGTACTGGCAGGCCTTAATAGCGTCGAGATCGTAGTGCCAGTCGAGGGGGAACTTTCGGTGGCTAATCAAGCCCTGCTGTATGGCCTGACGGATAAACTCCTGAGTAAACAGCGGGTTGCCGCCCGTCTTTTCATGTACCACCCGCGCCAGCTCGCAGGTGGCAGACGCCCGCACGTGAAACATGCCCGCCAGCCTGCGGGCAATGTGTTTAATGCTCAGACTCTGCGGCGTAATGTCGGTAACCCGCACGGCCGAAGCGCGCAGCGTGGTCAGCAGCCCGCGCATGGTCTGGCAGGGCAAGGTGGCGAAATCTTTGTGGCTGACTACCACCATCAGCGGGATATCTTCACTCTGGCTGAGCAGATTTTGCAGCAGCGCCAGGCTGGCGCGATCCGCCCAGTGAATGTCGTCAACGATCATCACCAGCGGCCTGCCGGGGGTGGCGAAGGCTTTGATCATGCTGCAGGCCATGGTGTTAAAGCGATCGCGGGCATCCAGCGAGTGGATATCCTCCGCGAAATGGCCTTTCTGATTGAGTAAAACGCCCAGCTCGGGGAAAAAGTGGATCGCCAGTTCGCTGTAGTCGCCCAGCAGGCGGGAGAGATGCGCACGCCAGCGGGCAACGTCCGCCACGGGCAGGCCCATCAGCTGCAGGGTCAGCGTGCGGATTGCGGAGATCAGAATACCGTGCGGCAGAATCGGTGAATGCCGGTCGGCTTTCACCACCGTCAGCAGCAGCTTCTTTTGCTGAAGTTTTTTCGCCGCCGAAGCGATAAGCGAGGTTTTGCCCGAGCCCAGTGCGCCGCCGATCATCACCAGCTTGTGCTTGCCACTGTGGCTGAACCGCTCGAAAGCGTCCAGCACCTCCTGCGCCTGAGGGTGATCGTAGTACATCACGTCAGAAGACGGCCCGGTCTGCGGCAGATCCTGCAAGCCGAGGTCGAAGCGCTCAATTTGGCCCTGAGGGGTAAGGCTCGACAGGCAGCGGCGCAGATCGGCCTGCAGCCCTTCCGCGCTCTGATAGCGATGCTCCGGCGACTTGGACAGTAAACGCAGCACGATAGCCGATACCACGGCGGGCACATCGTGGCGCACCCGCTCCGGGGGCAGCGGCTCGGAGGCAATATGGTGATGCACCCACTCGGAGTGCCCGGCATCCGGGGTGCCAAAAGGCAGTTTTCCGGTCAGCAGTTCGTACATCACGATGCCGAGGCTGTAGAGATCGCTCAGGCTGCTCACCCGCTGGGTCGTGCGCGTGGTGTGCTCCGGGGACATATAGGCCAGCGTACCGCCCGACGCGGGCAACTGCGTTTGCAGTAAAACTTCAGAAGAAGGACAGGCCAGGCCGAAGCCACCGAGTTTAAATCCGCCGTCGTCGGTCACGAAAAAATTCGCCGGTTTGATATCGCCGTGGATCAGCCCCTGCTGGTGCATCATTCCCAGCGTACTCGCCAGCATGGCGGCGCTGTGCAGGAAGTTCTCCAGCGACGGCCGCTGCACGCGCATCCGGTCGGCCAGCGTCTGACAGGCAAAAACCGGGTAAATAAGCGCATAGCGGCCGTGGTACAGGGTTTGTCCGAGGGGCTTTAGCGCCCACTGTGCGGAGAGATTCTCACGCAGCCGGTATTCGTTTTTCAGTAGCTGCGAAACCGGGAACTGGACGGACTCGCTGGCGGCGGTGGTGAGAATAAAGTCCTCATCCGAGGCGGGGCTGCGGCACAAAAACCATTCGCTGTTCCCCTCCTGCGCCAGCGAGGTGATAACCAGATCGTCGGGCAGGGAAAGCGGAGCGGATTCAAAGGAGGGGGGCGCCTCCGGGAGTGTACTCATCGGCATTCCCCGTTCGTTGCCAGCGCCAGGCGGACATGATCCAGCAGCGTATCAATATCAATGGGCTTGGGTAAAAAAGCGATGGCCCCGAGGCTGATGGCATAGTGCAGCGTATTATCATCGCCGTTGCCGGAAATAATAATACCCGGCGGATTTTCAATCCGCCGGGTAAGTTCTATAAAGAGTTCAAAGCCGCTCATTCCCTTGAGCCTGACATCAATGATAAACAGCGCGGCCTCTGCCAGCGCGGTTGCATCTTCCAGCAGCGTTTCCGCCGACTCATAAATCCGGGTTGAGTATCCCTCCGACTGGAGAAGGTTACTCAGCCCACTGCGAACGGAACGTTCGTCATCAACGACGACAATGCGCTGCGACAGCTGCATGCTGTTATCCTTTGAAATGCTCACGGAGCGTGAGATCGTCCTTAACCGGACTTTTCGTCTGGCGGCGGCGGGGTGCCGCTGATTTTCGGCACGCACTCCTGCTTAAACCAGCTGAGCGTCACCGGCTCTCGTTTAATCCATCGTTTAACCAGCGGGACAATCTGCTCGCCCACCAGCATGCCGAACAGCCCGACCAGCGCAAAAACCGGCGGGGCCGGAGAATCAACCGCGATCAGTGAATAAATCACGCCGGCCAGCATGCCGACCACCAGTGAAATAGCGTAAGACTTTACCATCTTTAGCCCACCTTCTTAGCAAAAAACAACGCTACAGGAACTGCGTTGCCAGTTGGCCACCGATAACCATACCCAGCAGGCCAATCAGTGCAATGGCGGGCGGTGCCGGTGAACGCACGTTAAGCAGCGCGTAAACCAGCCCGATCAGCACACCTGCGCCAAGCGAAACGAGTAACGGACTCATGGTTTCCCCTGATGAGTCAATGCCAACCGGCGCACGGCGCACCGGTCGGCAAAGAACAATTAACGTGCCGGGACCGGAGCCAGAGTACGGTGCTCGCTCTTCTGACGTGAAGGCGCTTTATGTACCATGGTGTAGGCGTAATCAACGCCGATGCCGTAAGCACCAGAGTGCTCTTTAGCAATGTCCATCACGGCGTTGTAGGTATCGCGGTGTGCCCAGTCGCGCTGCCATTCCAGCATCACCTGCTGCCAGGTCACCGGGATCACGCCGGCCTGGATCATGCGCTGCATGGCATAGTCGTGGGCTTCTTTAGTGGTACCGCCGGATGCGTCAGCCACCATGTAGATTTCGTAGCCGCCTTCCAGCATGGCGCACAGGGCGAAGCTGTTGTTACACACTTCGGTCCACAGGCCGGACACCACCACTTTCTTCTTACCGTTTGCCGCCAGCGCGTCACGCACTTTCTGGTCGTCCCAGGAGTTCATGGAGGTACGCTCCAGGATATCCTGGCCCGGGAACACGTCCAGCAGTTCCGGGTAGGTGTGGCCCGAGAAGCTTTCGGTTTCCACGGTGGTGATGATGGCTGGGATATTGAACACCTTCGCCGCTTTTGCCAGCGCAACGGTGTTGTTCTTCAGAACCTGGCGGTCAATAGACTGCACGCCGAAGGCCATCTGCGGTTGCTGGTCGATGAAAATAATCTGGCTGTTGTGTGGCGTCAGGACTTCAAGCTTCGAGTTAGTCATAGTAATACCCATTGAGGTTAATGATGCTGGATTAATAAAAAATGACGACGTTGTAAATTCATCGGCGTTACGCGGTCCGCTGCGCTGTGAAGCAGTCCGGGTTGACCATGGAGCGCAGTCTACGAAGCTTTTTTTATTCGCACTATTATCTCTGTGTATACCTATACGGAGGGATACCTATCCGTTTGTATAACTAGACGCTCCTCCCCCGCGCTGACCATAATCCCGTCATCTACCTACACGTCCTGCCTTTGCCGGCAGCGATTTTCTTTGTCCGTGGCCGTCGGGCCTGATTCGGACATCTCAGTTCAGGAGGTTCTATGGTAACGCTTGGTAAAGCAGACCTGATTTTAACCAACGGCCGTTTTCACACCGTCGATCGCGAAAACCCGGTTGCCGACGCTGTGGCGATCCGCGACGGTAAGTTTCTGGAAGTTGGCACCGTTGCCGAAGTGATGCAGCACAGCTGTGAAGGCACGAAAATCATCGATCTGAAGGGGCATACGGCTGTGCCGGGCCTGAACGACTCGCACCTGCACCTGATCCGCGGCGGGCTTAACTACAACCTGGAACTGCGCTGGGAAGGCGTGCCGTCGATTGCCGATGCCATGCGTATGCTGAGAGAGCAGGCGCTGCGCACGCCAAACCCACAGTGGGTGCGCGTGGTCGGCGGCTGGAATGAGTTCCAGTTTGCCGAGCGCCGCATGCCAACGCTGGAAGAGATCAATGAAGCCGCACCGGATACTCCGGTCTTCGTCCTGCACCTCTACGATCGCGCCCTGCTGAACCGCGCGGCATTAAAAGTGGTGGGCTATACCCGCGATACGCCAAATCCGCCGGGCGGCGAGATCCAGCGCGACGGCAACGGCAACCCGACCGGGATGCTGATTGCCCGCCCTAACGCGATGATCCTTTACTCCACGCTGGCGAAAGGGCCAAAGCTGCCGCTGGAACAGCAGGTTAACTCTACCCGCCAATTTATGCGCGAGCTGAACCGCCTGGGTCTGACCAGCGCCATTGATGCGGGCGGCGGCTTCCAGAACTACCCGGAGGATTACGAGGTCATTTCCGAGCTGCACGAGAAGAAGCAGATGACGCTGCGTATCGCCTATAACCTGTTCACCCAGCGTCCGGGCCACGAGCTGGAAGATTTCGAGAAGTGGACCGATATGCTGACCCCGGGCCAGGGCACCGACTATTTCCGCCACAACGGCGCGGGCGAGATGCTGGTGTTCTCCGCCGCCGACTTCGAAGATTTCCTTGAGCCGCGCCCGGACCTGGCCCCGGGAATGGAAGATGAGCTGGAGCGCGTGGTACGCCACCTGGTGGAGCACCGCTGGCCGTTCCGCCTGCACGCCACCTACAACGAATCGATCAGCCGCATGCTGGACGTGTTCGAGAAAGTGAACCGTGATATTCCGTTCAACGGCCTGCACTGGTTCTTCGACCACGCGGAAACCGTGACCCAGAAGAACATCGATCGCATCAAAGAGCTGGGCGGCGGCATCGCGGTGCAGCACCGCATGGCGTTCCAGGGGGAATACTTCGCCGAGCGCTACGGGATTGAAGCCACCAAACACACGCCACCGGTCGCGCGGATGCTGGAAACCGGCGTCCCGGTCGGCCTGGGAACGGATGCCACCCGCGTGGCCAGCTATAACCCGTGGACCGCGCTGTACTGGCTGGTATCGGGTCGTACCGTCGGCGGCATGCAGATGTACGACGTCAATGCCCGCCTGGATCGCGATACCGCGCTGATGCTGTGGACCCAGGGCAGCGCGTGGTTCTCCAGCGAGCAGGGTAAAAAAGGCCAGATCAAAACCGGCCAGCTGGCGGACCTGGCGGTGCTGAGCAAAGACTACTTTGTGGTGCCGGAAGAAGAGATTAAAGGCATTGAGTCGGTGCTGACCGTGGTTGACGGCAACGTGGTGTATGCGGCGGGATCCTTTACCTCCGAAGCGCCGCCGTCAATTCCGGTGCTGCCGGAGTGGTCGCCGGTGGTGAAATTCCCGGGCCACTACCGCAGCGCGCCTCCTCAGGCGAACGGCCGTGCGGCCTTTGCTTCCCAGCCTCACCAGTGCAGCGGCCCGTGCGGCGTGCACAGCCATCATCACGATATCGCACGCGGTTCCAGCGTGCCGGTGGCCGAAGACAACGCCTTCTGGGGCGCGCTGGGCTGTAGCTGCTTCGCATTCTGATCCCCTGAATCACGATTAACCCTGCCGCCCCGTATCACTACGGGGCGGTTTTTCTGCGCCTGAATTTCAGCCGGCCGTGCCGTCGTGCTGGGTTTCCCAGGGGCTTAACTTGAGTAACCGACTGACTCCGAATGAGAGATCGCGATTGCGGATGCCTTTCAGGGCGGGTTGGTAACAGGAGGTGCGCTATGGCGCAAACTAACGATATTCACAGCGCTACGCCGGAGGTCGCCGAGCTGCCGCCGCAGGCCGGGGTGTCTCCCTGGCAGCCGCTGAGCCAGCCGGTCTTTCGCCTGCTGTGGATTGCCACCGTAGTGTCTAACATCGGTTCCTGGATGAACGATGTCGGCGTGAACTGGACTATGCTGACGCTCAGCGCGGATCCGCTCAGCGTGGCGCTGGTGCAGGCGGCCAGCAGCCTGCCGATGTTTCTGTTTGCCCTACCGTCCGGGGTGATGGCCGACATTGTCGACCGGCGTAAGTATTTACTGTTCTCCCAGCTGTGGGTGTTTATCGCCGCCGCCGGGTTAACCGTGCTTTCCTTTACCGGCCACGTGACGCCGCCGATCCTGCTTATCGCTGCGTTCCTGCTCAGCGCCGGGGCGGCGATGAGCTCCCCGCCGTTTCAGGCGATTGTGCCGGATCTGGTGCGCAAGGAGGAACTCGGCCCGGCCATCGCGCTAAACTCGCTGGGGATTAATATCAGCCGTGCCATTGGCCCGGCGCTGGGCGGCCTGATCCTCTCCTTCGCCGGCCCGTGGATGGTATTTCTGCTCAACGCGCTGTCCGTTCTCGGCGTGGCGTGGGTGCTGTATCGCTGGAAAGCCGAACCGGCGGTGCAGCGCCTGCCGCCGGAGCACTTCTTCTCGGCGGTTCGCGCGGGTTTGCGCTACGTCCATGCCGCGCCGGTGCTGAGAAACGTGCTGGTTCGTACCGTCGCCTTCTTCGTTTTCGGCAGCGCCGGCTGGGCTTTGCTGCCGCTGGTCGCCCGCCGTGAGTTAAATCTTGGTCCCGGCGGCTACGGGATTATGCTGGCGTTTATCGGGGTCGGCGCCATCTGTGGCGCAGTCATGCTGCCGCGACTGCGCAGGCGCTTTAACCCGGACCGCCTGATGGTTCTGTCCAGCCTGATGTTTGCGGTCACCCTGCTGGCGCTGGCCTTCGTACGCAATTTCTGGCTGCTGAATGCCTTCGAATTCTTTACCGGCTTCTCGTGGATTGCGGTGCTCTCCACGCTGAATCTGGGGGCACAGCGCAGCGCGGCAAAATGGGTGAAGGCCCGCGCGCTGGCGGTGTACCTCACCGTATTTTTCGGCGCCATGACCGTTGGGAGTGCCGTCTGGGGGCAGCTGGCCTCGCATTACGGTATCCCGGCCTCCCTGTGCGTGGCCACGGTCGGCATGCTACTGGCCAGCACCACGGCGCTGCGCTGGCGGCTGGATCAGGACCCGGACCTGGATCTTGACCTCAGCAATGTGGACAGCGCCGTCCCGGCCCTGGATATTCACCACGATCGCGGACCGGTGATGGTGAGCTATGAATACCTGATCCGCCAGGACGATGCGCATGACTTTATCCTGTGCATGCAGGATATGCGCCGTGTCAGGCGACGCGGTGGCGCCATTAACTGGTCGGTGTATGAAGATATCCTGCAGCCGGGTATTTTTGTGGAGACCTTTATCGTGGGCTCCTGGATGGAGCACCTGCGCCAGCGGGACCGTTACACCATGAACGATCAGAAAATTCAGAACAGGCTTTACGAATTCCATCAGCAGGACAGCCTGCCGGCGGTCCGCTATCTGGTGGCCCCCGTTTAAACACCCCGCCTGATGTTAATGGCATAAAAAAAAGCGCTGACCGAAGTCAGCGCTTTTTATCATCCGTCGCTTAGCGCGTTGGCTGGTTCACTTCCACCGGGCGCAGATCGAACAGCAGCACTTCCGCATCCTGGCCGTCGGTAAAGGTCAGCGTCTGCTCGTTGCGCACCCGCGCCCCGTCACCTTCTTTAAACTCAATGCCGTTGACGGTGATGCTGCCGCGGGCCACGTGGATATAGGCATAACGGTCGTCCGGCAGCGTCACCGTCTGGCTTTCGTCACCGTTAAACAGGCCGCTGTAAATCCGCATGTCCTGGCGCACCTTCAGCGAGCCGTCAGTGCCTTCCGGGGAGACAATCAGCCGCATCTGCCCGCGTTTTTCACTGTCCGGCACCGAAACCTGCTGGTAGCCCGGCGCGGTGTTTTTCTCTGCCGGCACAATCCAGATCTGCAGGAAGTGAACGCCTTCGGTCTGCGAATGGTTGAACTCGCTGTGGGTCACGCCGCTGCCTGCACTCATCAGCTGCACATCACCCGGGACAATCACCGAACCGGTTCCCATTGAATCTTTGTGTGCCAGCGCGCCTTCCAGCACGTAGGAGATAATTTCCATGTTGCTGTGCGGATGTGCGCCAAAACCACGGGATTTCGCCACCTGGTCGTCGTTAATTACCAGCAGGTCAGAGAATCCGACCTGTTTTGGGTCCCAGTAGTTAGCGAAGGAGAAGGTGTGGCGTGAATGCAGCCAGCCGTGATCGCCCAGGCCGCGCTGTGCTGAAAGTCTTTGCTCGATCATGATGTGTTCCTTAGTTTTTGTGTTGGGTGGCGGGCGTTTGCCCTTCCGATAGACACAGAATATAAGTAAACTCATATGCCCAACAATGGCCTGAACTGGCAATCACCGTCACGTTTTAGTGGACAATATGCAGATAGAAGACCTCAGGATCTACGTCGCCGTGATTAACGCCGGCAGCTTCACCGCCGCGGCCGAACAGCTGCTGCTGTCCAAACAGTACGTCAGCCGCCGCATGGCCGCGCTGGAGGCCTCGCTCGGGGCCAGGCTGCTGATCCGCAACACGCGCAAACTGTCGGTGACCGATGCCGGGCGGACCTTTGCCCAGCACGCGCTGAAGATCCTCGATGACATTCAGGCGGCGCAGCAGTCGGTCTCGGAGCGCCGCCGCGAGCTGCACGGCACCTTCCGCCTGAGCATGCCGATGTCGTTCGGCATGAGCCATCTGTCGCCGCTACTGGCCG
Organism: Erwinia sp. SLM-02; assembly: GCF_037450285.1. Lineage (NCBI taxonomy): Bacteria > Pseudomonadati > Pseudomonadota > Gammaproteobacteria > Enterobacterales > Erwiniaceae > Erwinia > Erwinia sp. SLM-02. Next base: position 349,182 of record NZ_JAQISN010000005.1, read on the forward strand.
CCTTTCTTGCCCGCCATCCTGCCGTACAGCTGCACACGGAACTGGCGGACCGCTACGTGGACGTGATTGGCGAAGGGTTTGATATGGCGATCCGCATCGGCACGCTGGCGGACTCCACGCTGATGGCCCGTCGCCTGGGTGAACTAAAACGGGTGATCTGCGCCAGCCCGGCCTACCTTCAGCGTGCGGGGACGCCGCAGGTCGCGGAGGATCTGCAGCATCACGCCTGCCTGCGCTTCGGGCGCGAAGGACAGTACGGCTGGGAGCTGAACGTTGAGGGGAAAGCGAAGATTGTCGCGGTGTGCGGGCCGATGCAGAGCAATAACGGCGAGGTGCTGCGCGATGCGGCGGTGGCCGGGCTGGGTCTGGTGCTGCTGCCGGAATTTATCGTCGGTGACGCGCTGAAGCGCGGGGATCTGGTCAGCGTACTGGATGCGTGCCATCCGTCATCACTCATGCTCAGTGCGGTGTATCCGCAGCACCGCCAGCAGAGCGAAACCATCCGCGTGCTGATCGACTTTTTGCTGGCGGAGCTGGGCCGCTAAAACGCAAACGGGCCGCCGCTTCTCCGTATTGGAGAAACGACGGCCCGTATTAACTTATCAGCGTTTCAACTTACAGGCTGATGTATTTATGCAGCACGCGCACCAGCTGGGTGACAAATCCGTACTCGTTATCGTACCAGGAAACGGTTTTCACCAGCTGCAGATCGCCCACTTCACTGATTTCCGTCTGGGTTGCATCAAAGATCGAACCGAACGGCAGGCCAATCACGTCTGAGGAGACGATCTCGTCGTCGGTATATTTGAACGATTCGTTATTCTCGCAGGCGGCCTGCAGCGCGGCGTTAATTTCTGCCACCGTCACTTTTTTATCCAGCACGGTGACCAGCTCGGTTACCGAACCGGTTTTGGTCGGGACGCGCTGCGCATGGCCTTTCAGTTTTCCCGCCAGGGCCGGGATCACCAGCCCGATAGCTTTCGCCGCGCCGGTGGTGTGCGGAATAATATTCTCTGCCGCCGCACGCGAGGCGCGGAAATCTTTGCCACGCGGGCCGTCAACCAGTGCCTGGGTACCGGTGTAGGCGTGAACGGTGGTCATGGTCCCCACGCGGATGCCGAAGCTGTCGTTCAGCGCTTTCGCCATCGGTGCCAGGCAGTTGGTGGTGCAGGACGCCACGGAGATAATGGTATCGTCCGCCGTCATCTGGTCATCGTTGACGTTGTAGACGATAGTTTTCATCTCACCGGCCGGGGCTGAGATCAGCACGCGAGCGGCACCCGCATCAATGTGCGCCTGCGCTTTTTCGGTTGAGGTATAGAAGCCGGTACATTCGATCACCACGTCAACGCCCAGATCGCCCCACGGAATGTTGCGGGCATCTTTTTCGGCGAAAACGGTAATCTCTTTGCCGCCCACGACCAGTGATTTCTCACCGGCGCTGACGGTTGCCGGGAACGCGCCGTAGTTGGAGTCGTATTTCAGCAGGTAGGCGAGCATTTCCGGCGAGGTGAGGTCGTTAATCGCCACGATTTCCACCTGCTCGTTTTGCTCCAGAATACGACGGAGTACCAGGCGGCCAATACGTCCGAAACCATTGATGCCAATCTTTTTCATGGAACTCTCCAGAATTCAGTTCAGTAGTTGATTACGCAGGCCGTCTCTCGAACAGGCTGTTGCGCAGCTGTTAAAAAGCATAATCCTCATGACGATAAACAAACAGCGAAAAGCTTTGTCGTCCAACGTCAAAAAAAGTGAATGAGGCTGGATTAGCTGACGGATTCGGATTTCCGGTATCGGAGGTAATGCAAAAACTGCTGCACGGCGCGGGAGCAGGTTTTGCTGCTGCGCAATGCCAGCGCGATTTCGCGATAGGGCGCAACATCCAGTGGGCGGGTGACGATGCGGTAAGGGATATTCCTGAGGATCAGACGGGGTAAAATGCTGACGCCCAGCCCCTTCTCGACCATTGCCATCACCGCGTAATCATCCCACAGGGTAAATTTGACGCGCGGTGCCAGCCCGGACGTGTTAAAGATCTCCGCAATTTCATGATTGCTGCCCTTTTCCAGCAGGATAAAAGGCCGATCGCAGAGTGCGGCAAGGGGAACGAGGTCTTTTTCTGCCAGCGGATGATCCTGCGGCAGCACCGCCAGATATTCATCTTTTTCCAGGAAAATCGTCTCCAGCCCCGCTAACGCAGGAAGACGGGTAAAGCCGCAGTCGACGCGCCCTTCTGCAATCCACGCCTCGATTTCGGTGTAGTCCCCCAGCAGCAGTTCGAAATCTATATTCGGGTAATCGCGCTGAAAGGCGCTGAGCATCCCGGGTAACCAGTGGGTGGCGACGCTGGAAAAGGTGCCGATACGGATAATGCCGGACTGCAGCCCGTTAAGCGCATCCACCTCCGCCTGCAACTTCAGGTATTCCTCACAGACGCTTTTCGCAAAGGGCAGCAGCTTAATGCCGTCGGAGGTCAGCCGTACGCCGCTGCGGTGACGCTCGAACAGCGACACCTGCCACTCTTTTTCCAGATCGTTGATCATCCGGCTGATTGCCGACTGGGAATAAAACAGTTTTTCAGCCGCTTTGGTAAAACTGCCCAGCTCCACCACTTTCATAAAGGCTTTATATTTCTGAATATTGATATCCATCCGGCAACGCACCCATCTGCTTTTGTCATGCATTCCATGATAAACATTCGTTTTTGTCATTTCAAAGCCAATGGTAGATTGCCTTTCATCTGAACCGGGTGCTTGCCGGAAACAAATCGACGCTAAGGAACGACGACATTGATGCGTATATCTAAAACAACGCTGGCCGCACAGGGCGCGACCTCCGGGTTTGTGCTGCTGTGGGGATCGGCAGCGATTTTCACCCGTCTGGGGCTGGATAACGCCTCGCCGCTGGCCCTGCTGATTGTGCGCTTCGCCATTGCCCTCACCGCGCTGTTGATTATCGGCGGCCTGCGCAAAACCGGGCTGCCTGCGAAGGGGACACGTGTGCCGGTAGCGCTGACCGGGCTGATGCTGATTGGCGGCTATTCGGTGTGTTACTTCCGGGCGATGTCGGACGGCGTTACGCCCGGGGCCATCGCCACGATTATGGGCATTCAGCCGATTCTGACGCTGTGCCTGACCGAGCGCCGTTTGCAGGGAATGCGGCTCTGCGGTCTGCTGATCGCGCTGGCGGGCCTGGTGCTGATGGTCTGGCAAAGCCTGATTGCCTCCCGTCTGCCCTTCTCCGGCGTGGCCTGCGCGCTGGCCGCACTCGGCTTTATGACTTTCGGGACCATCATGCAGAAGAAAAACCGCCAGTCGCCCGCGGAGATCCTGCCCATGCAGTACGGCATCAGCCTGCTGCTGTGCCTGTTTCTGCTGCCGACGGAAACCGTCCATCTTCGTATCAACGCCGCATTTATCACCTCGGCACTGTTCCTCGGCGTGCTGATTTCCGTGGTTGCTCAACTGCTGTTCTATCGTCTGCTGAGCGTCGGCAGCATTGTGAATGTCACCAGCCTGTTTTATCTGGTGCCGGTGATCACTGCCGTGCTGGATTATCTGCTGCTCGGCAACCGGCTGCCGTGGTCCGGCATTGCCGGCATGACGGCAATTCTGCTGGGTATCATGCTGGTGTTTCGCGCGCCGCAAAAGCCGCAGCGCATCGCCCTCTAAGAGATACCCCCGTTTCGTTTACAGGCTGGAACGGGGGTAGTTTTCCACCGAGAGATTAACGGCAGCCCAGGCGGCCATCCTTGTAGCGTTTCTCTCTTACCTGATCAAAAGCGATACGCCATTTTCACCCGTCGTAAATATGTTTCAGTGTTAAGGCATAACCCTCGCCTGAATTTAATCACTCTGAGTAACGGTTCCCTCTTGACACTGCTGCAATAAAACATCATAACTGTACCGTACAGTTTAGTTATTATGTTTCCAGTTATTTAAAGGAGTGAACATCATGTCGTTAATCGTTCGAAAAACCACCCATCTGGCGATCTTCGCCTCCCTCGCCCTGCTGGCCGGATGCTCAGGCTCCTCGCCGAATAAGTACGCAGGGCTGGACTCTTCCTCGCGATTAACGCCCAATCCGTCCGAGGACAGCGACAGGATCCCGTTTAAATACGCGTCCCCGGTGGACTGGAAGAAGTACAGCAGCATCAATATCGAACCCGTGACGATTTATCAGGGCAGCGATGGTCAGTTCAATGACGTTGAACGCGCCGACCGCAAACAGCTTGCGGACTATATGCAGAAAAAATTCAGTGAGGTGCTGGGTAAAAAATTCCGGGTTGTCTCTGATAATGCACCCGGCACGCTGAAGTTAAAACTCACCCTGACCGGCGCGGACACCACCCCGCAGGTTATCGGCACCTTCACCAAGTTCGACCTTGCCGGCGGTCCGTACAATATCGTGCAGTCGGTGAGAGGAGGACGCGGCCTGATGAGCGGCTACGTGAACTACGCGGTGGAGCTGCATGACGCCATAACGGATGAACTGCTGCTGGCCTATATCGCCGAACAGTATCCGAATGCGATGAACGTGGGGGCAACCTTTGGCGCACTCAGCGCGGCGGAAACGGGCATTGATAAAGGTGCCGACCAGCTGCTGGAAAAATTACAGTGAGCGCGATAAAACCCGCCCCTCCTGCCGTGTTTACTTTCACCGTGGGGCTACTACTGGGCACGGTGACGCTTTCAACCTGCCAGGCAACGGACCTGTCTCTGGGCCTTGCCGCGGCGGGTTTTATTGTTCCTTATAAAGATACGCCCGTTAAAGTCATGCCGTTACCGGCCGTGGGTTACGAAGACGGCACGCTTTTCTGGCAGGGAGCGCGAGGCGGGTTTCATGTTGTTGAAAACAGCTCGCACCGCCTCGATTTTTATCTGGGTGTCGATCCCCGCCAGTTCCGGCCGCAAGACAGTACGGACTGGCTGATCAGGCAGTTGAACAAACGGCGGATTGGTGTCGCATCCGGCCTGGCCTACACGCTGACCACCCGGGCGGGAGATTTCAGCACCTCGCTGGAACGGGACGTCATTAATCACAGCGATGGCATGTCGGTGGAAGCGGCCTGGTCGTACACCCTGCGGCAGGATCGGTGGTCGCTGATCCCGGCGGCCGGAGTGCGGTGGGATAACGGAGCGCAAAACCGTTACTACTACGGCATCAGCGAGGAGGAGTCCCGGCGCAGCCACCTTGCCGAGTGGCATCCCGGGGATGCGTTTACGCCGTGGCTGGGGCTGAGCCTGCGCTACGCCCCAGGCGACCAGCTGTTGACGTATATTTCCGCACAGTATGAACGACTGCCCGATGAGGTCAGACACAGCCCGATGAGCGATCGCGACAGCGCAGCCATCATCACGGCCGGCTTCAGTTACCGATTTCTTTAATTCTGCCACCACCAGGGCAATCCTGCAGCGATTCTGGCTGCAGGATTTTTTTTGCCGTGTCGCCGCAAACGACAGCCGCCGGGAGGAACTCTTGTTCTCCCGGTGGCAGAGTGTGATGCGGAACGGCGCAGGTTATGGCGGGTGATAAATCTACGAGGGGATCAGATGTGGCTACCGATGGAAAGGTAGCCCGAGAGCAGGAAAACGCCGGCGATAAGATAACAATTGAGCACGATTTTCATTATTTCAAACCCGCCTTAAAAGAGAGACACGCAGCCGCTCAACATCAGCGCTGCGGAGAAAAGTGATACGGAAACGACGATAGATCTGAACATGGCACACCCCTTAAATAAACTGTACGGTTCAGTTTACTTAAAGAGCGTAATTTGTCAATCGCCGTTTCCTTCTCTCAATCAACGTTGGGTAAGATGAATGTCCCGGCTAGCAGGCACCCTTGATAAACAGCGTGACTGCCGCCGACACCATCTTCTGAATGCGGTCTTCGCTGAGGGTTTCCACCTCTCTTTTCAGCAGCAGCTCGTCTACTTCGGCTTTGACCAGTGACGTAAACTGCTTCGCCCGCAGTTCCGGTGAGCTGACGTACAGCGCCCCCTGATCCATTGATGCCTGCATAAGCACGGTCAGTGCGGCCATGCTTTCACGTACGCCGGATTCACGAAACAGCTCGCCAATATCCGAATGCCCCGCTTCACCTACAACAACGCGATAAAGCTGCATCGCCTGGCTGTCCGTCGTCAGCACGCTGAGCATCCGTCGGCCAAACACGGTGAGCTTCTCTTCCAGGCTGAGCGACGCGTTATCCTTGCGGTCCAGCTCGCTGGCGGCCTGGGTCAGATAGTGGGTGCTGTAGGTTCTGACCACGCTTTCAAACAGCGCTTCTTTGGACGGAAAGTAGTTATACAGCGTCGCCTTCGAGCCACCGGCACGCTTAGCCACTTCATTCATCGACGCACGTTCATAGCCAAACTCCTGAAACACCGCCGAGGCGGCGGCAAGAATGGCATTTCGTTTTTCATCAGTCAGTGTTCGCATCGTTTCCTCCTAAAACCGGCCTGAATGATAACAAAACCGGTGGGTTCATTAAAGGAACGGCACTGCAAACAGAGGGGGAGATCGGGGATATATCATTAAGCTTCGCGAGAGCCTTATCCCACCATCGAGAAAAGGCTCTTTTGACTACCGGGCTTAACGCTCAACCGTACTGGCTAACTTGGCCGCAGGCGGGCGCGGCTGCGAACGCTGCCAGCCGGAGCCGTAGCAGGTATACTGCGGCGGTACGGCGACTACTACTGCTACTGTGACGTTTAGATCGTCAACCGCAGTGTGCAATGTTGGTAAAAACGAATCACCAGGCAAGGATACCAATGAACATTATTCTGATGCGCCACGGCAAACCGACGTTTAGCGGCGCGGCAAAAGTCACGTCACGGGAAATGGCAGACTGGGTTAAACAGTACGATCTCTCGGATACGCGTGGTGACATACCGCCGCAATCAGCCATCGCCTTGAAAAATACAGGGCCGATCGCCATCAGCAGCCCGCTACCCCGGGCCATTTCCTCCCTTCAGGCCCTCGGCTGCGAGCCGGTGCTGGTCGACGAGGTATTTAAAGAGGCAGATTTACCGATTTACGCGCTGCCCGGCGTTCGGCTTTCCCCCTTTCACTGGGCGGTGGCTTATCGCCTGCTGTGGCTTTGCGGATTTGCTCGCAATGTTGAATCGCTGAACATGGCGAAAGTGCGTGCGGCCAGCGCGGCGCGAAGGCTGGTCGATCTGGCGAAGGAAAGCAATCGCCCCGTACTGCTGATGGGGCACGGCATTATCAACCGGCTGATCGCCCGCGAGCTGAAGTCGCTGGGCTGGCAGGAGGTCAGTCGGCCCGGGAAAGGGTACTGGGGAGCGGGGATTTATCGGGTTCGGTAAGGATTGTGGCATTTCGGCAGATGAATCGATTGATTGAAATGCCCGTCAATGCCCGACTGAACATCATTGTGCTGAAGATAGCGATGTTCATTTTTTAGATCGGTAATCAACACCTGTTCATCTCCGCCTGGGAAGCCTGTAGTGAAGTAAACTGACGCCCAATATAACGGGTGTTAAAGCAGGTTCAGGGTTAACCAGTCGATCCTGAACCTGCGTAAGATCGTACCGGATATGACGCCAGCCCCCCGAAAGCATCAGACACTCACCACACTCGTTATGCCCCCCGCCATTCTCGCGATGATGAAAGCAGGTTCTTTCTGCCTGTCATAATGGATTTGTGCTTCAAAAAAGAAACTCAAGTCCCTTTCGAAACAGCGATCCCGCTGAAGTTTTGAAAATGTGTTGTAGCCTTCTGCACTGTCCACCGCAGCATCATGCCTTTGTTGAAAGGGAAATGACCACGACCGGTCAAAAACCGAACACTAACGATTCTACCCATCAGGTTGCTATTTTTGTGAAATGCATTATGATTGACTAATCACTCAGCTAAGGATGTTTTATGGCTCGCCCATTAGATCAGGAAAAACGTACTGCCATTCTTGATGCTGCGCTTCGCATTATTGCCAGTCAGGGCCTTGGCGCCACCACGTCACTGATGGCGAAAGAAGCGGGCGTTTCAACGGGCTCTCTGTTTACCTATTTCCCGGATAAGCTGACGCTGCTCAACCAGCTTTACCTGCACATTAAAAGTGAAGTCGCCAGTGCCCTGCTTGAAGGGTTTCCTCTTCAGAAGAACATCAGGGAAAAGAGTTTTCATGTCTGGCAGTCTTATATCCGATGGGCATGTGCTAATCCTGAAAAGCGTTCGACACTGCAGCAGCTGAGTGTCTCCCGTAGCGTAACGGAACAAACGCGCCGGCAGTCTTCCGACATGTTTGACGCTGTCAATCAGATGCTGGCTGAGTTAGGGAAATCAGATTCAGGCCGGAGTGTGGCGTTTGTAACTGCAGTGATGGCCTCACTGGCTGAGACAACAGTGGATTTTTCTTTGAGCGAGCCGGAAAACACTGAGAATTACACCCGTGATGGATTTCAGATGTTCTGGCAGGGACTGGGCTTTTAGCCCATCCTCATGAAACATTAAATGACTGACTAGTCAGTTTCATATTCCGGAGCCGTTTTTTAAGCAGCCGGATACACCACCCACCACTCCAGCGAGGAGAACTCATGAAGCATATAACGCAACACTATATTGGCGGGAAATTTGTTGATTCAGTCGGCCAGGAGAAGTTTGATCTTGTTAATCCGGCAACAAACGAACTTATCGGCTCCGTGCTGTTGGGTAACGAAGAAGATACCCGGCAGGCGATCGCTGCAGCAAAGGACGCATTCCGTACCTACTCCCTGACCACGCCAGCTGAGCGTGCCGGTTTTCTTCAGCGCTTCCACGATGCGGTAGCCGCACGGGCGGATGAACATGTACAGGCCCTCGTCCAGGAATATGGCGGACCGGTGCAGATGGCGCAGTTCCTCGTCAAAGCCTCCTGCGACGCTATTCTGAGCGTAAAAGAAAGTCTGAAAGACGTCCCCTTTAAAAAGATGGTCGGCCAGGCTGAAGTGTCTTTGCACCCCGTCGGTGTGGCAGGGCACATCACGCCATGGAACGCCAACATCATGTACTTCTGTAACAAGGCCGCAGCCGCGCTGGCAGCAGGCTGCACCGTGGTGACAAAACCCAGTGAAATGAGTGCCCTGCAGACTCAAGTATTAATGGAGTGCGTGGACGCCGCAGGTCTGCCTGACGGCCTTATCAACATCGTTAATGGTCGCGGTGACGTGGTCGGCGTGGAACTGACGACCAACCCCGACGTCGCTAAAATTTCCTTTACCGGCTCAACGGCCGTCGGCAAGAGCATAGCCGCTCGCGGCGCCGATACGTTGAAACGCGTGACGCTTGAACTGGGCGGTAAATCAGCGCATATCGTTCTGGAAGATGCTGACCTGAACAAAGCACTGCCATTTATCCTTCAGTCAGGATTCATGAACAGCGGTCAGGCCTGCATTGCAGGCACGCGAATTCTGGTGCCGGAAAGCCGCTATGATGAAATTACCACAGCACTGAAGCAGGCGGTTGAACATATCAAGGTCGGCCTGCCTCAGGAGGCTGATACAGCGGTGGGTCCCCTGGTCTCCCGGACGCAGTTCAAGCGAGTGCAGGGCTATATTGAAACCGGTATTCAGGAAGGCGCTGAAATCCTTGCCGGGGGCCCGGGATATCCTGCCGGGCTGGAAGGCGGTAACTTTGTAAAGCCAACGATTTTTATTAACGTGACCAACGACATGTCCATCGCCCGTGAAGAAATTTTCGGACCGGTGCTATGCGTTATTGCTTATAAAGATGAGCAGGAAGCTATCGCGATTGCTAATGACTCACCCTATGGCCTGGCTGGCTACGTCAGTGGCGAAGATGCCGCCCGCGCGAAGAGGGTCGCAGAACAGATGCAGACTGGCGCGGTTTCGATCAATGCGTTTGCGCACACGCCATTTGCTCCATTCGGTGGCGTGAAGCAGTCGGGCATCGGAAGAGAGAACGGCCCTTACGGCATTCAAAGTTACCTGGAATATAAGACGATAGCGTGAAGCAACTCCCGGGGGCTGTTTCTGTAATAAATGTAACAGCCGAGCGCCCCTTCAGGTCTTTGATTGCCTGAAGGGGCATTTATACGAAGTCAAACAGTCAGGATTCATTATGAACATTTTAATCTATGGCGCTTCCGGTATGGTCGGCCAGGGCGTGTTACGCGAGTGTCTGAAAGCAGGTGATGTGGAAACAGTCACTGTCATTGTTCGTTCTCCCCTGACGGAGAAGCACCCCAGGCTTGTACAGGTGGTCACTGATGACCTCATCTCACCCTTGACTGACGCAAATGCGTCTAAAAAATGGGATGCCTGTTTTTTTTGTCTCGGTGTCAGTGCTTCCGGCCTGTCAGAGGAGGAATACTGTCGCCTTACATATAAACTGACGCTTGACGTCGCCGCTCATCTGGTGCGCTTAAACCCTGCCATGACCTTTATTTATGTCTCAGGTGCAGGGACCGACAGTTCTGAAAAAGGGAAAAGCATGTGGGCAAGAGTTAAGGGCAAAACTGAAAATGCCCTGCTCAGGCAGGGCTTTGCAACCGCATTGATGTTTCGCCCGGCAATAATACAGCCGCTTAACGGTATCCAATCCAAAACTGCTGCCTACAGAATTTTTTATAGTGCCCTGGGACCGTTCTTTTCATTACTTAAACGCCTCTTCCCGGACAGCATTCTTACCACTGAAGAAATGGGTAAAGCAATGCTGAATGCTGCCCGCTATGGCTTCGATAAGCCTGTGCTGGAAAAGCAGGATATCAGCCGAATCGCCAGAAGATATCGTTAAATCCTGTGGATTCATTTTGCTCAGCGGAAAAGTCGTTCAGGCTTCAATAAAGTGCGTTCGATGTAAATGAATACATTCTTAAGCTACAGCCACACACTTTTTAATGAATCGATTTCACCAGGATAAAGTCATGTTAGTCCCCCAGGGCGGCCCATCAGGCCGCTTCACCGTTGAGGAGGGATCAGGACAGCGCCTGCGCGGCGCAAATCAGCGCCAGATGGCTTAGCCCCTGCGGCAGGTTGCCGCGCCAGGTGCCGCTACGAACATCGAACATTTCATTAAAGGTTTCCACATTCCCCTGCTCGCATAACGTATCCAGGATCGTCCGCATCGCCTGTTCGGCGTCACTTCGCTCCCCCATCGAAGCCAGCGCCTCTACCAGCCAGAACGAGCACGCCACAAAGGTGCTTTCTTCCTTTTCCACCCCGCTATAGCGATACAGCATCGGGCTGTTATGGCCGAGTTCACGATATATCGCACGGTAGGTCGCCAGCATTCGCTGAGGGTTAACGCTGTTACCATAGTGATGAACCAGCGCCATTGACGCATCCAGACGGTCATCGCTGCCCCGATAGAACAGATAGGCCTGCAGATTTTCCGACCAGCAGTGTTCTTCCACCCAGTCACGAATACGATCCCGTTCCCGCTGCCAGCGCTCAATCCAGGTCGATTCGATATGCTTCTCTTTTGCCAGCTCCACCGCTCTGTCAAGCGCCAGCCAGCAGGCCATTTTCGATTGGGTGTAATGCTGTTCTTCAGGCAGCTCCCAGATACCTGAATCCTTCTGTCGCCAGCTGTCTGCACAGCAGTTCGCCAGTTCCGCCAGCATGCGCGATGTGGAAAGGTCGAGTACGTGGCCTGCCTCAATAAACAGCCGGGCGGTGGCCAGCATGTCACCATACATACTGAGCTGCACCTGGTCGCGCGCGTTATTACCGATGCGGACAGGTTTTGATCCCCGGTATCCTGAGAGTTCGGGGTAGCGTTCTTCAGGGACGAGTTCGCCGTCCAGGGTGTAGCAGGCACGCAGCTTAACCCCATGACGAATGATTGTCTGCGACAGCCACGAATAGGCCGCCTTACAATCTTCGAGCGCCCCGATATAAACAAAGGCTTTGATGATCAGGCAGGCATCACGTACCCAGGCATAGCGATAATCGTAGTTTTTCTCCCCACCTATCCCTTCAGGTAACGAGGTAGTCGCCGCCGCTGCCAGCGCTCCCGTTGGCGAGTACCATAAAAACTTAAGCGCCAGCGCCGAACGCTTGACGTAATCGTCATAGCGCCCGCGATAGCTCAGGCCCCGCGACCAGTCGCACCAGGCCTCGTGGCTGGTTTCAATTCGTTTATCAATTGCATCGATAGCGGGGATCGCCAGCGGCTCGCCCTCGGTCACCAGTAATGCAATCAGCGACCGGCTACCCGGGCGGGTAGTCACACTGGCGATGATTTCCTCATCATCGCAGCGCGTTACGATGACATCATCGCTGGTGCGCAGCATCGCCATAAGATCGGCGATATGAAAGACCGTGCCCTGCGGAGTTTCCGCCATCCACGGAGAGCGCGTCTCGGCCGCCGTACCAAACCGCAGATGCAGATCGAGCGTAACCGTGCCTTCAATCCCTTCCACCCGACGAGCCAGTTCGCTCCACGGCAGTCTGCCCGCCAGCGTGCTGTTAATCGACTCGGTTAATAACAGGGATCCGGTATCGGTTTCAAAGCGGGTTTCCAGCACATTGCTGTCAGGGCGATAGTGGCGTTCAACCCTGTACGGTGCGGACGGCTCCAGCTTAAAAAAACCGCCGATGGACGCGTCCAGCATTTGGTCAAAAAGAGGGGGAGAATCCAGATTGGGCGCGCACCACCAGTCAATCGACCCGTCCGGCGCGATAAGTGCAACCGATCGGCCTTCGCCGATGGCGGCGTAATCACCTAATTCGGCAAAACCCTCCACCCGAAGGGGTGAATGATAAATCGTATTGTTCATTGTCTGTCGTCCCTGCCGCTGTGAATCAATACGTGGCCGCGAAGGCCACGCAACAACTGATTAACTTCCGCCTACAGCGTGCCGGTACCGCCATCCGAGCACCACACCTGACCGGAGGTGTAGCTGCTTTCTACCGACGCCATCGTCACGTAGAGCGCGGCTATTTCCGCCGGCTGGCCGGGGCGGCCGAGCGGGGCCGAAGCGCCAAACTCTTTCACTTTCTCCTGCGGTTGCCCGCCGCTGGACTGAAGTGGCGTCCAGTAAGGGCCTGGTGCGACGGCGTTAACGCGAATGCCTTCTTTACCCAACTGTTTTGCCAGCGATTTGGTAAAGGCAACAATACTTGCTTTGGTCTGCGCGTAATCCAGCAGAATTTCGCTGGGCTTAAAGGCCTGGACCGAGCTGGTATTTATAATTGACGCGCCGCGCGGAAGATATTCCAGCGCCGCTTTGGTTATCCAGAACATGGCGTAAACATTGGTTTTAAATGTCGCGTCAAAATCTTCCGTGCTTAATGTCCGAATGGATTCGTTATATTGCTGGCGCCCTGCGTTATTGACCAGAATATCCAGCCCGCCGAGTTTTTCAGCGGCCTCTTTTACCAGCTGCTGACAAAATGCTTCGCTCCGAATATCGCCAGGCAGCGCAATGGCCTTGCGCCCTTCCGCTTCGATCAGGCGGATAACTTCCGCAGCGTCCGGCTCCTCTTCCGGCAGATAACCGATTGCCACATCAGCCCCTTCACGGGCGTAGGCAATTGCCACCGCCCGGCCAATACCGGAGTCGCCGCCGGTGATTAACGCTTTGCGCCCGGCAAGGCGACCGCTGCCCTTATAGCTTTTTTCCCCGTGATCCGGCACCGGGATCATTTTACTGGCCAGCCCCGGCATCGGCTGAGGCTGTTCGACGAAGGGAGGTACAGGGTAGTCAACAGGATTAAGATTCTTGTGAGTAGGCATGTATTCTCCTTCATTTTTTCAGTGAGGTTTAAGCCTGGCACAGATATTCATTTTCACAATAAAAAACCGTGTTCAGATATTAACCGTTAAATTCATATCCACTTAAAAAAAACAAAAGTAAATAACAAAATCCTGTCAACTAACGTGCTAACGCACGTTTAACATCCAATAAATTCGACAGATCAATATCTGTAAGTGTCACACACCAAGATATTATCATCGGGGTGAGTGATTAACATTTAGCCTGTAGTGAATTTAATAAAATAAGATCCAGGATAATATGAAGTAAGGCAGGCGGTGATAATCAGGAAGTGAAAAATGGTGTTTCGCGGGAAATAAAATGGGCAGGCCGCCGTCACTATCGGCCAAAGAGTTTGCCAAGAAGATCTCGCAGATGCATCAGTTCAGTCTCATCCGTTGTGGCGTCGAGTCGAACGATCAGCTTAAGACATACGGAAGTACAGCTAAGATTTTTCCCCTGACGGAGTATTTCTACGGTGATTTTTCCAAGAATCTCAATTTGATACGGGTGAGTGACCCGGCAAAAATAACTGCTAATCCCGCCGGATTTTTCCGGAAGAATGCCATCTTGATGCATAGGAAGTCCTGGTTAAAAAAGTGGGCGATGCCGCAAAATAACTGATGCCCGTGTTCAAGTACAGTAGAGATTGTTGTTGGCCGTACGCCAGACGATGAAGGTTTTTAGTTTCTGAGTAATCTGAGGAATGGGTCTCGCATGGATTGCTGAAGTGAAGGTTGAGGAGACCCAAACTCAGTTGTAGTGAAGATTAATGAATTTAAGGGGTTAAACTTTAAATTGTGAAGGTATCAATGCATCAAACGGGCCAGAAATTTTATCGCTTCCCGACAGGCGTTAACAAAATCTGGTTCTTCAGTATTTTGCGCCATCCTGTGGAGCTCATTGATTATCTCATGAACGGTCAGCGGCTGGTCCGGCTTAAGCAGTCGTGTTACAACCGTTCCTATAGCGACATAGATATCTTCAGTGGTAGTGTCATCTATCACAAAACCTCTCTAGACAGGTGGACAAGTGTTTATTATAGCACAATCCAGTTTATTGTGCTGACTGGCGCCCTGCCAGCATTGCTTATCGACTGTGTTAAGCGGCGTTAGTGGATCTGCTGTCGTGAAGGTACATCAGCGGACGAACTGTCTTTTTCCCCGGAACTGTTCAGCCTTTCCGACCGGATTTCTTTTATTGCACGTACTGCCGCATTGACGCGATCTTCATCAAGTTCGTTAGCAACGATCGCATGAAGTTTGGCCAATAGCGAATGCCACGTGATGGCGGCGTTGTCATTGAGCAACTCCGTGACAGCTTCACCAATAATGTGCTCTGTCATTTTTTCATCTGAATGATTATTCATCGGTCAATTCCTGTAACGTGTTTACCGCGAAGCTTAACATAAACTCAAAATAAAGATGCCAGACCAATCACCCGCACCGTGCTGAACCTGTGGATCAGGAGGCTAAACGAAAAGGGCTAAGCCTCCATTTACCTTTGTTATCTGTTTTTAAACATATCCCCCGCCCGCCAGCGGCTGGCTGGCATTTTTCAGGACATTATTCAGCCGCTG
Source organism: Erwinia sp. SLM-02 (assembly GCF_037450285.1). NCBI lineage: Bacteria > Pseudomonadati > Pseudomonadota > Gammaproteobacteria > Enterobacterales > Erwiniaceae > Erwinia > Erwinia sp. SLM-02. The sequence goes on from NZ_JAQISN010000005.1 coordinate 364,483, forward strand.
CAATGCATTAGAAAGCTGGGAGAGATCCCGCGCGCCGCCGAGTGAAATCCGGATACCGGACAGCACGCCGCCAACGGGTGAGAACACATACGATGGCGTAATCCCCAGCCCGACCTTCGCCGCCGAATGCACCAGTGAATGGGGATCGAATCCCGCTTCTCCCTCCAACCAGACGTGGAGCCCGAACGGGCTGGAGACAATTTTTCCGGGCAGAATACTGTTCGCCAGAGCCACGCGCTGAGCGTTTTCCTGCCGCAGTTCCTGCAGCAGCGCCATCGCCGCGCCGGTATGGATCCAGTCCGCCGTCACCGCCAGCATCAGCGGATTAGCAATCAGCACGTTGGCACGAATAACCCCCGCCAGCGGTTCCCAGGATGTGGACTCGGGGCAGATTACCCAGGCCACGCGTACGCCCGGGGTCAGGCATTTCGACAGCGTGGACACATACCAGCTATTGTGCGGTGCCAGCGTGGCAATCGGTGCAGACGGCTCATCCGGCAGCAGGCCGTAAGGGTCATCCTCGATCAGCGTCAGATTATGCGCTATCAGCGCCGCCGCAATCGCCTTACGTCGCTCTAAGGAGACGGTCATCGCCGTCGGATTGTGGATCGTCGGGTTGAGATAAACCACCTTCGCGCCGTAGGTCTTGCAGGCGTGGACCAGCCCGTCGGGGTCCATCCCCTGCTCATCCACCGCCACGGTGACAATCTGCAGGTTGTGCTGGCGGGCGGCGGAGATAAATCCCGGGTAAGTCAGTTCATCCGTCACCACCACGTCGCCGGGTTTGGTCAGTAGAGAAAGCAACGCACTGATGGCCGTCTGCGCCCCCGGGCAGGCCACAACCCGCTGGCTGTCGAACTCACCGAGCAGGGGCTTCAGCCACTTCACCGCCGCGTTGCGCTCCACCGCCGAACCGGCCCCCACGTGATAGGTCATCAGCGACTCCGCATCAGTTGAGGACTGCAGGCGTTCCAGGGAGCGGCTTATCAGCGGCAGTATTTTTGCCGATCCCGGCGGCGTATTCATGCTCAGGTCGATATGCGACAGCGTATCCGGCTGGTAAGAGATAAACGATCCCCTACCGCTCGCCGCCTGCGTCAGGTTCCTTTCGCGCAGGTCATTGTAGGCGCGGGTGACCGTGGTCAAATCCACCCTCAGTAATTCCGCCAGCTCGCGCTGGGTCGGCATCCGGTCGCCGGGCAACAGCTCTCCGGCATCAATGGCCGCGGTCACCATATTGATGATTTGCTTATATCTTGCCCCGTTGCCCGGCTTTATCGGATAGATCCAGTGGGTTTTTATCGAGCTTGTCTTCTTTTTTTCGGCAAATGACATAGATCACCCTTTAAAATACCCATACAAAAGAGTATAAAAAGCGCCTGTTGTTGCAAATAAAATGCATTTAATCGCTATCTTGTATGGATTTTGTTGGCATATAAACACAAAACCAAAATGAGGATAACAAATTGATAACAGGGTCGACTGTAAATGGTGTGAAGCAGACAGCTTTGAAAGCGCTGTCTGAGCACCGCGTATTGCCAGAAGGATACAACATTTCGCCTGCGGGACTCTGCATAAATGCGAAAAAATTATAGGGTATTCAGGATGTTAAAAAACACAATTAAATCAATTAAGGCAATGATTGTTCTGGCAATTATCCCCTTAATGACCGGCTGTAGCTGGACGCTGTTTGACTCCAGGGGGCAGGTGGGAAAAGAGCAGAGCAACCTGATTATCACCGCGATCCTGCTGATGCTGATCGTGGTTATCCCGGCCATTCTGATGACCTTTGCCTTTGCATGGCGCTATCGTGCGGGGAACAAACGGGCGAAATACACCCCAGAATGGGCGCATTCCACCCGTGTTGAGGTGGTTGTCTGGGGCGTGCCGCTGATTATCATTATCGCGCTGGCGGTAATTGTATGGATTAGTACCCACCGCCTCGATCCCTACAAGCCGCTTGAATCTTCAAAACCCCCGCTGACGGTTGAAGTGATCGCCACCGACTGGAAATGGGTCTTCATCTACCCGGAAGAAAACATTGCCACGGTCAACGAACTTTATATTCCGGTCGACCGCCCGGTTTCCTTCCAGATCACCTCTGACTCCACGATGAATACCTTCTTCATTCCGCAGCTGGGCGGGCAGATTTATGCCATGGCCGGCATGCGTACCCAACTGAACCTTATCGCCGATGAAACCGGTCAGTTTGACGGCATCTCCGGCAACTTCAGCGGTCCGGGGTTCTCAGATATGAAGTTCATCACCCACTCGACTTCGGACGCCGACTTCCAGAGCTGGGTCAGCGGGATTAAAGCGCAGAACCATCCGCTGAGCTTCAGCGGCTTTAAAACGCTGGCCCTGCCCTCCGTAAAACATCCGGTTGAGCATTTCTCCCACGTTGAACCGGGGCTGTTCCAGCGAATTATCGACCAGTACATGGACTCCGGTATGGACCGGCACGCAGATGACGCGCATGCCGGCATGAGTATGGGTTCAGCCGAAATGCATATGAGCCATACAGGCGAATAAGAACGATGGAGCAAGCGATGTTTGGCAAATTAACATTAGATGCAATCCCCTATCACGAACCCATCGTCATGGTGACGGTGGCCGCCATTATTCTGGGCGGGCTGGCGGTGGTGGCGGGCATAACCTGGTTTAAAAAATGGACCGTGCTGTGGAACGACTGGCTGACCACCGTTGACCACAAGCGCATCGGCATTATGTACATCTTCGTGGCGCTGATTATGCTGATCCGCGGTTTTGCGGATGCCATTATGATGCGTACCCAGCTGGCGGTGGCCGGTGGCGGCAGCGAAGGTTTCCTGCCGCCCCATCACTACGATCAGATCTTCACCGCCCACGGCGTGATTATGATCTTCTTCGTTGCCACACCGTTTATTACCGGTCTGATGAACATCATCATGCCGCTGCAAATCGGCGCGCGCGACGTCTCGTTCCCGTGGCTTAACGCACTCAGCTTCTGGCTGTTTGTCGGCGGGGTGATTCTGGTTAACCTCTCCCTGGGCGTCGGTGAATTTGCGCAGACCGGCTGGGTCGCCTATCCGCCGCTATCGGGGATCAAGTTCAGCCCCGGCGTTGGGGTCGACTACTATATCTGGAGCCTGCAACTCTCGGGCCTGGGTACGCTGCTGACCGGGGTGAATCTGTTTGTCACCATCCTGAAAATGCGTGCGCCGGGCATGAAGCTGATGACCATGCCGGTGTTCACCTGGACCACGCTGGTGACCTGCGCGATTATCATTGCGGCGTTCCCGATCCTGACGGCGGCGCTGGCGATGCTGACGCTGGACCGCTATCTGGATATGCATTTCTTCACCAATGAACTGGGTGGGAATGCGATGATGTACGTGAACCTGATCTGGGCCTGGGGACACCCTGAAGTCTATATTCTGGTGCTGCCCGCCTTTGGCGTGTTCTCCGAAGTCACCCCCACCTTTGCGCGTAAAAAACTGTTCGGCTACACCTCCATGGTCAGCGCCACGGTGGCGATCGGTATTCTGTCGTTTATCGTCTGGCTGCATCACTTCTTCACGATGGGTTCCGGGGCCAGCGTTAATGCCTTCTTCGGCATTATGACCATGATCATCGCCATCCCGACCGGGGTGAAGATTTTCACCTGGCTGTTCACCATGTATCGCGGCAATCTGGTCTTTACCACGCCGATGCTCTGGGTGCTGGGGTCGCTGGTGACCTTTACCGTCGGCGGTATGACCGGCGTGCTGCTCGCCATCCCCGGCGCGGATTTCCTGCTGCACAACAGCCTGTTCCTCGTGGCCCACTTCCATAACGTGATTATCGGCGGGGCGCTGTTCGGCTACTTCGCGGGCTTCGGCTTCTGGTTCCCGAAAGTCTTCGGTATCCAGCTGAATGAAAGACTCGGCCGCTATTCGTTCTGGTGCTGGATTATTGGCTTCTATCTGGCCTTTATCCCGATGTATATCCTCGGCTTTATGGGCATGACCCGCCGCCTGAACCACTACACCAACCCGGACTGGGGCCCGTATCTGAAAATCGCTGAGGTCGGTGCCTTCTTCATTCTGTTCGGCATTCTCTTCTTCCTCGCGCAGATCTACGTCAGCGTGCGCGATCACATTAAACACAAGCGGCAGCCGTGCGCGGAAGATCCGTGGGATGGCCGCACGCTGGAATGGGCCACCTCGTCACCGCCGGCATTCTATAACTTCGCCGTCGTTCCGCATGTGGACAGCCTGGATTACTGGCACGAAGCGAAGAAAAAAGGGCTGCCGCCAAAACCCACCCGATACGAAGCTTTCCTGATGCCGCGAAACTCCGCTTCGCCGTTCGTGGTGTCGATGATCGCTACCCTGCTGGGCTTCGCGCTGATCTGGCACATCTGGTGGCTGGCAATCTTCTGCGTGTTTGGTATGGCCGCGGGCGTCTTTATGCGCGTCTATGACCAGGACATCGAGTACACCGTCACGGCGGAAGAGATTGAGAAAATAGAAAACCAGCGTATTCATTCTGTTACGGAAAAGGCTTAACTATGAGTAGTCACACACTCAATCCGGCTCTGCATCACGATGCAGAGCATGAACACGGGCATCACGATCACGGCACCAAACTCGGGCTGTGGATCTATCTGATGTCCGACTGCATTCTGTTTGGCAGTTTCTTCGCCACCTACGCGGTGTTGAGCGATGCGTTTGCCGGCGGGCCAACGCCAAAGGACATCTTTGAGATCCCCTACGTTCTGACCGAAACCTTTATGCTGCTGCTGTCGAGCATCACCTGCGGTTTCGTGATGATCGCCCTGCGCCAGGGGAAAAAGAATCAGGTGCTGTTCTGGCTGGCCGTGACCTTCCTGTTTGGCCTCGCCTTTGTTGGGATGGAGGTCAACGAGTTCCACCATCTGATTGAGAACAACGCCGGACCCGACCGCAGCGCCTGGCTCTCCGCGTTCTTTACCCTGGTGGCCACCCACGGCCTGCACGTCAGCGTGGGCCTGATCTGGATGGGCATTATGATCCACCAGATTATGACCCGGGGACTGGGGGGCAAAACCACGCTGCGGCTGGAGTGCCTGAGCCTGTTCTGGCACTTCCTCGATCTGGTGTGGATCTGCGTGTTCACCGTTGTTTATCTGCTGGGGGTCTATTAAATGAGTAAGGCGGTTTTACATTCCGACAGCCACGATCACGGCAGCTATAAAAGCTATCTTACCGGCTTTGTGCTCTGCGTGATCCTCACGCTGATCCCTTTCATGCTGGTGATGTATCCGGCCGGGCCTCGCTGGCTCACTATTACGCTTTTTGTGGTGACGGCGGTGGCGCAGCTGCTGGTACAGCTGGTTTATTTCCTGCATTTAAATCGTAAGACCGAGGATGGCTGGAATCTGGCAAGCTTTGTTTTCACTCTGCTGATCCTGTTAATCATTATCGGACTTTCAATCTGGATCATCTGGAGTATGCATTACCACATGATGATTAATCGATAATAAAAATGGCCTGTTGTTTCTATTCAACAGGCCATTTCTCAGGGTTCATTTTTAAATTTCGCCGCGTGCTGCTTAATCAGCTCGGTGCAGGATTCGTTATCGAAGTAATCTCTTATTTTATCTTTACCCCCGCCTTCCGCCTGGTGACAGGCATCAATCTGCTTTAACGAATTTTCTCTGGCGGACGATTTATCCTGCAGGGTCATGCAGAGGATCATCACGCCATATACCGCTGCGATAAAAACGCAGGCCGCCAGCATCAGCATTAAACACCCTGACTTACCGGGTTCTTTTTTTCTCACCCTCGTTAACTTCATGGCTGACTCCGAATGAATGAAAAAGAATTAAAAAAGATGAATAAAAAAAGCCCGACTCCAAAAAGGGGCGGGCGTATAAAAAGGAGGAACACACACTTAAACCACAACACCTCCCTTGTCGAAATAAATATTACGCTTACCGAATTACCAAGTAAAGTTAAATATCAAATGAAAACTGTTATAGCATTTAATTCAATGACTGTTATCGTTTGCGAAAGATAAATATTATAATAATAATTAATTTCCCCGGTGCTTAACGTGGAATATATGACGCGGGCACTCGTGCGGCTTTGATGTTGTAAATCATTTCTGCCCGAAAATAGCAATGCTGATATTGCCCTATGGCTTTCCGGCCTCAAACAACGGCGTGAAAATCTCTGGCGGAGTCGACCACCGGTGCAACAATCTGGCTGCGGATGACAAAGTCGCCGAACCCTTCATCCGCATCGCGCCCGGCAGACCAGCGGGCTATCAGTTCATCCATCATGAGCATCAGCTCAGCGCTGCTGAAATTGTCGCGATAAAGCCGGGGGATACGCGTACCCTGCCGGTTGCCGCCCAGGTACAGGCTGTAGCGATCCGGTGCTCTGCCCACCAGCCCCATTTCTGCCAGCATGGCGCGGCCGCAGCCGTTCGGGCAGCCGGTGATGCGGAATACGATCGATTCGTCGGTGAGTCCATGGCGGTCCAGCGACTGCTCCAGGCTTTTGACAAAATCAGGCAGTACGCGTTCGGCTTCCGCCATGGCCAGCGGACAGGTGGGAAACGAAACGCAGGCCATGGAATCTTTTTCCAGATTCGTCACGGTATCGTCGATCAGACCAAACTGGCGGGCAATGTCGTCAATCTGCTGCTTTTGCTCCTCGCTGACGCCCGCCACGATAAGGTTCTGATTCGCCGTCAGGCGGAAGTCACCCTGGTGAATTTTCGCGATTTCCGCAATGCCGCTTTTAAACGGATAGCCGGGTTTATCAATCAGACGGCCGCTGGGGATAAACAGCGTTAAATGCCACTGCTTATCCACACCTGCAACCCAACCGATGCGGTCGCCGCGCCCGGTAAGCTGATACGGCTTCACCGGCTGAAAGCTGACCCCCGCCCTTTTTTCGACCTCGGCTTTAAACACCGCAACGCCCACGCGTTCCAGGGTGTATTTGGTTTTGGCATTGCGCCGGTTGCTGCGATTACCCCAGTCGCGCTGCACCGACACCACCGCTTCGGCAATCTGCAGCGTCTGCGCCAGCGGGATAAAACCAAATTCCGACGCCAGCCGCGGCCAGGTGGAGGCATCTCCCTGAGTCATAGCCAGACCGCCACCGACCAGCACATTGAAACCGGTAAGCTGTCCATCCTCACCAACGGCAATAAAGTTCAGATCGTTGGCGTGAAGGTCGACATCATTCTGCGGCGGGATCACCACCGCGGTTTTAAACTTTCGCGGAAGATAGGTATTACCGAGAATAGGTTCTTTCTCATCCTTAATGGAAACTTTTTCCTTGTCCAGCCAGACTTCAGCATAGGCATTAGTACGGGGTAAAAGATGCTCAGATATCTTTTTCGCCCATTCGTAAGCTTCAATATGCAGATTCGACTCAACGGGGTTGGCCGTGCATAATACATTACGGTTTACGTCCCCTGCGGTGGCTCTGGAATCCAGCCCCAGCCGGTGAAGTAGCTGATGTACGGGTTTAATATTGTGTTTCAATACGCCGTGAAACTGAACGGTCTGCCGGTTGGTAATACGAATACTGCCATACAGCGTATTATCACGCGCAAACTCATCTATGCCTAACCACTGCTGCGGCGTAATTATCCCACCCGGTAGTCTCACCCTGAGCATGACGGTATGCAGCGGCTCAAGTTTTTGCGCAATACGATCCTGACGGATATCGCGGTCGTCCTGCTGATACATGCCGTGGAAGCGAATCAGCTGGAAGTTATCGCCGTCAAAGCCACCGGTAATATCATTTTCAAGATCGCGGGTAATGGTGCCGCGAAGTAATACGCTATTGCCTTTTAACCGCTCGTTATCAGACAGTTTTTCATCGCTCATAATAAACTTACCACTCTTTATCATAATGAATGGAAAGTTAATCACTGAAAACGGACCGCCACCATGCACAGAAATAATGTAGCGAGCTATAACAGTTGATTTATCTGGCGCTAATCACTTTAATTTATTAAACCTATCGATTCCGCAAATAATAAGCCATGAACGGATGGCTTATTATTATATCGAAACGAAATATGTACAGGATAAATGTTATAAATCAATCCGCATAATATTACAGCGAAGCGACATATTGACCTCTCAGCTTGCTTTCCTGCGGATCATTACGCGTCGCGCAGCCAGGGGGTAAAGGTCACGCCCGTCAGCAGCCCTTCCGGGCTGAGCAGTCGCGTCACCGTCTGGCCCCAGGGCTCTTCGCGCTCTGCCACCAGCAGGCGATAGCCCTGCGCCTCCAGCGAGCGGGTCGCAGCCTGAATATCACGCACTTCGAACTCGATCCATCCCTGGGGTTCGGGCAGATCGGCAGGCCACTGCTCGCTGCCGAAGCAGGATAACGCGGCCTGCGCCAGCGGCCACAGTGCGAAATGCTTAACCCCACCCAACGCATCGTGCTCGCTCAGCAGGTAGTCTTCATTTCCTTCCATTGCCTTCAGCGGTAAACCGAGTGCATCGCGATAAAATGCAGCGCTGACTGCGCTACTGCGCGTGACTGGCCCAAAACCGGCAACAAACAGAACATCCACTCCCGCTAAATCCTGTGTCATGGCGCTTCCCTTTTTCACATTATCGACATCAGTACATTCTGATGTCGATAACGTAGCAGGATTCCGTGACTGAGGGGAACTACATTGCCACTTCCGGCAGAACACGAAGGTGCGGAGAATGAACAGTTATTCGTCTATTTCTCTGATGTACAGGAAATAATTGGCCGGCATTCAACGGGAAAATTAAGGGAGTTAGCGATAAAACACTGTTCGTGAGCCTGGTGGTGCAGGTCTGCCGCCCGCTGGATATCATCCCCTTCGCGAATCACGATTTCAGGCCGTAGCGTGATACGCGTGAAATGTCCGCGATCGCCATCAACCATGGTGCCTTCTGCACGATCCTGATAGGCGAACACGCTGATGCCCGCTTCGGCGCACAAATGCAAATACCACAGCTTGTGGCAGGCTGATACCGAGGCAACCAGAAGGTCTTCCGGGTTCCAGCGCGATTTGTCACCCAGAAAAGCCGGATCGGACGAGCCGGTTATCCCGGCTTTATTTAATGCCGAAATCGTAAAGTCGCGGCTGTACGCTTTATAAGATTCCGTGCCCTGCCCTTTATTGCCGGTCCATTCGATGTTAACCCGATAATGATGTTCGCGCTGAGCCATGATGTTTTCTCCTGTCTGGAAGGTTTCCATAAAGCATTTACCAGGGTTAAGGGGCTGTTAGCCACGATCTGGCAGAAGCCATCATAATGGTATACCATTATGCCAAAATCAACAGGGGATGTTTATGACGCTAAAAACTCAATCCACGGCAAGCCTTTTAGCTGAGCAGCTGAGGGCGATGATCAACAACGGTACGCTGCCTGAAGGCTCGCGGCTGGTGGAGCGCGATCTCGCTACGCAGTTTTCTGTCAGCCGTGTTCCTATGCGTGAAGCTATCCGGCAGCTGGAGCAGGAGGGGATCGTAGATATTTATCCCAATCGCGGCGCGGTAGTCAGGACAATGTCAGCCGATGAGATTCGCCATATCTATCACCTGCGTGCGCTGCTGGAAGGCGATGCAATATTCCACAGCGTAAAGAATATGGGTGCAGAGACCCTTTCACGGGCTGGCCTCACCCATCAGCTGCTCGGGGATGCCGGCGAAGCGGAGAAGCAGGGATCGCTGAATCTTGAGTTCCATGAAATCCTCTATGCCGACTGTCGCAATCCGCGCCAGCTGCTGCTGATTGCCGAACTGCGCAACCAGATAGAACGCTATGAGCACCTTCAGCGAAAGCTGCTTTCCGATACGCCGATGTTTCAGCATGAACACGCCGCTATTCTTGACGCCTGCCGGGCCAGGGACGCTGATAAAGCACGTGAAATGACCATTAAGCATATCCTCTCCGCAGGGAAGATCGTGATGGATGCAGTGACTCCCCCATCAGTTGAAGAGAATGGTCAGCTCGCTTACAGCAAGCGTGGTTAAAACAGGTTCGCGCAGCAGGCGGCCTCGCCGCAAAAGCCGAACCAAACATTAACAAAGTGTTTCTGTAACAGGCATTTGTCGCGTTTTCACAAAAACATCTATATCTCCCTGGTATACGCTGATCTCCAGCTCAACGCAGGCCGCCGCCTGGCGTTGAGGATCATGACGGATCACCATCGTTAAGGGAGATGCTACGATGAAAACTGTACGCAACGTGACTTACGAATTACTGCGCCGCAACGGGATCAATAAAGTATTTGGCAACCCGGGTTCCAACGAACTCCCCTTCCTCAAGAATTTCCCCAAAGATTTTGACTACGTGCTGGCGTTGCACGAAGGCGTTGCCGTGGGCATGGCGGATGGCTATGCCCAGGCCTCTGGCAAACCCGCGCTGGTCAGCCTTCATTCTGCGGCGGGAACCGGGAACGCGATGGGTGCGCTGGCCAACGCCTGGAACGGGCATTCACCGCTGATTATTACCGCCGGGCAACAAACCCGTGCGATGGTCGCGCTGGAACCGCTGCTGACCAATATTGATGCCCCAATGCTGCCCAGACCGCTGGTGAAATGGAGCCATGAACCGGCTTCCGCTCAGGCGGTGCCCCATGCGTTCAGTCGCGCCCTCCACACGGCGACCTCCGATGCGCCCGGACCGGTGTATCTTTCCATTCCTTATGACGACTGGGATAAGCGGGCGGATGAATCGTCCGCCAGCCTGCTCAACCGGTGGGTCAAAAACGCCCGCGCTTTGGGCAGTGATGAACTGGCTACACTGGTTCAACGCATTAATACGGCAACAAATCCGGTGCTGGTGCTGGGTGCCGATGTTGATGCCGCGCGGGCCAGTCAGGCCGCCGTTACGCTGGCGGAGAAACTCAAGTGCCCGGTATGGGCCGCCCCTTCCTCTCCACGCTGTGCGTTTCCGACGCGCCATGCCTGCTTCAGGGGCATGCTGCCCGCCGGAATTGCTTCCATCAGCCAGTTGCTTACCGGTCACGATCTGATCCTGGTCATTGGCGCGCCGGTATTTCGCTATCATCAGTTTGAAGCCGGGCCGGTTCTCCCCAAAGGATCTGAGCTGATCCTTCTCTCCTGCGACCAGCAGGAAGCCGCCCGCGCACCGGTCGGGGATGCCTGGATTGGCGATATTAACCCCATACTGAGCCAGCTGGCAGATCACGTTGCCGACCGGGCCAAAGCCATGCCCGAGGCCCTGCCCGCCCCATTGCCTGCCTCTATCACCCATCCGCTCAAAGCAGAAGCCGTCTTCGACACCCTGAATCGCGTGGCCCCGGCAAACTCCATCTTCGTCAATGAATCCACCTCGACGATTCCGGCGCTCTGGCAGCGTATCAATATGGCCACTCCGGGGAGCTACTACCTGGCCGCTGCCGGCGGACTGGGATTTGCCATGCCGGCAGGCGTGGGCATTCAGCTGGCGAGCCCGGAACGGCAGGTGTTCGTCGTCGTGGGTGACGGCTCAGCAAATTACAGTATTCAGGCGCTGTGGACCGCCGCGCACTATGCGATCCCGGTCATCTTTATCGTGATGAAAAATGGCACCTACGGCGCATTAAGATGGTTCGCGGAGGTGCTGGATGCCACCGATATCCCCGGGCTGAACCTGCCGGGCATCAACTTTTCACAGCTGGCGGAGGGCTACGGCGTCCATGCCTGCAAAGTCAGCACGCCAGAGCAGCTCAGCGATGCCATTGGTCAGGCGCGTACATCGGGTAAACCGGCGTTGATTGAGGTCGAAACCTGCTGGGCGGAACAGGGAGAGAAGCCATGATGGGCATGGGCAAGCGGGTCAACGTTGAAGACTACCGGCGACTGGCAGCCAAAACGCTGCCGCGCATCATCTTTGATTACCTGGAGGGCGGCGCCGAGGATGAAAAAGGTCTGGCGCATAACCGCGACGTCTTTGACCGGTGGCGCTTTACGCCCCACCGGCTGGTGGATGTCAGCCAGCGTACGCTCTCGACATCCCTGTTCGGCAGGCGATGGAGCGCGCCGTTTGCTATCGCACCGACTGGATTTAACAGCGCACTGTGGCCAGAGGGTGACATCAAGCTGGCCAGAGCCGCAGCCAGTGCCAGTATCCCGTTTATTCTGTCCACCGCATCAAATGCATCGATCGAAGAGGTCGCCCGCTGTGTCGACGGGGAAAAATGGTTCCAGCTGTATGTCGTCCAGCAGGATCTGGCGGAACAGCTGGTCATGCGTGCGCTGAATGCAGGCTACACCACCCTGATCGTGACGGTGGATGTTGGGGTTAACGGCAACCGCGAGCGCGACAGACGGAACAGATTCAGTCTCCCGCTGAAGTTCACCCCTTCGCTGATGATGTCTGGCTGTCTTCACCCCTCCTGGACGCTGCGATTCCTGCAAAACGGCATGCCGCAGCTGGCCAATTTTGCCAGTGCAGAAAGCAGCAGTCTTGAAGCACAGGCGGCGGTGATGAGCCGCCAGATGGATGCCAGCTTTAACCCGCACAGCCTCAGGCGCATTCGCGAAATGTGGCCTCACAGGCTGCTGGTTAAGGGTATCATCCGGCCGGAGGATGCAGAGCTGTGCGTGGCCTGCGGTGCCGATGGTGTGGTGTTATCCAACCACGGAGGCCGTCAGTTAGATGGTAACCTGGCACCGATTGAAACACTGGCCGACGTCGCCGGCCGCATCGACCGACCGGTGCTGATTGACAGTGGATTCCGCCGGGGATCGGATATCGTTAAGGCGCTCTGCCTCGGCGCGGATATGGTTCTGCTGGGCAGGGCTACGCTTTACGGCCTGGCGGCCGGGGGCCAGCAGGGGGTGGATGAGGTCATCTCGTTGTTGAAAAAAGAGATCGACTGCACCCTGGCACAGATAGGTTGCCCCGCCGTTACAGAGTTATCAGCAGCATATATTCATCAGCAGTCATGAATCTGGCCAGACGGATCTGGCCCCGACCGGCCAGATGGGCCGTCAGGGCCAATCCGGCGGGTCAGACTTCCCCGATGACACAATCATTGTTTTTCAGTTTGGCCCAGCGTTGACTCGCAATCAGGCAGTCACCTTTCCACGCGGATCGTCGATATGCTGCTTCGCCACGTCGTAACGAACCCCTTCCCGGTGCAGGATCCGCACCTCTTTGACCACGGTGGACAGCGCCTGCAAAAAGGTCGCGGAATGTTCGTGACGCTCATAGGCTTCGCTATCTGCCCACCCTTCAGAGAGATGGAAAGCATCGGGGTTCACTAAATCCTGCGAGAAGGCATAGAACACACAACCGGGAAGACGCTGAGCGGCCTGCATTTCCGGTTTTACCGCATTGATAAAGGTCTGCCGGTCTTCCGGATGAACGCGATAATAAGCGCTGACAACGATCTCCGTTGGCTGCGTTTTATCATGATCCCCGGCGGTGGAAATATGGCCATCGGTAAAGGCGCGCTGTGCGGCCAGCGTATCCATTGATTCTCTCAGCAGGGCAATTTGTCCCTTTTCAGCCACCAGACGTCCGGCATAGGTTTGTTTATAGATTTGCCCGGTGGCGGGGACACTGGCCTCTACGCTGTATTCGGCAAACGCCTGGGTCGGGGTGTCGATAAGGAACTGAATATTGCGGAAGCGGAAATCCGGTACTTTTTTCAATAATCCGGCGATAAAAGCCTGGATCTGTTCACGGCCCTGCACGCGGTGCGGCAGGCCAAGCGTCTGTAAGTAAGGTAATTCCAGCACGCCATCTTCGGCGAACAACGCCGCAGCGGCGTGCGGATCCTGTATAACGTCCAGGTAGTTTTGCAGTAGTTGAATGGCGTTTTTCATCTTTTTGCTCCTAAAGTGTTAAGTGTCTGCCCCGTTTCCGGCGGCGTGGATTAACCTTAAGGAACTTCATTGACGCTGAAAACAGCAATGAATGAAAGTCATCCTTTCAAAAATGAAAGTACCGCTGAACCTGTACCGATCGATGCGGGCTTACTGCGGCCAGCGCCACTCGGGTTCCGCAAGATGGCGGGCAAGGAAATCGGACAGTACGCGCACTTTAAGCGGACGGCTGCGCGCCGTTGGCGTCACAAAGTACAGGCCGCCCTGAGTCATCGACCATTCATCAAGCAGGCGGACCAGTCGGCCATCGCGCAGATATTCCGCCGCAATAAACTCCGGCAGCTCTGCAATTCCCAGTCCCGCCAGCAGAGAAGGCACCAGCGCGTCGGAGTTTGTCACCCGCAGCGGCCCGTTGGGCACGATATCCTCCTGTTCGCCGGAAGTATGGGTGAAGCGCCAGACCTGGCTGCGGGCGCGATAGGCGTAGCTGAAGCACGGCCTTCCGGTTAACTCCCGGGGGTGAACGGGTTGCCCATGCAGCGCAAGATAAGAGGGCGAGGCCACGAGGTACTGGGTAACCGGGCAGATCCGCCGGGCCACCAGCGAAGAGTCAGGCAGTGCGGCAATACGCAGCGCTGCGTCAAACCCCTCGGCGATTAAATCTACCGAAGCATCCGATAAATGCAGATCCACGCTCAGCTCAGGAAACTGGCGGATCAGCTCAGGCATCAGCGGAGCGACCCAGCGCAGCCCGAATGACATCGGGATCGCCAGCCGTACCTGTCCACGTGGCTGAACGGAAAGCTCGTGCGCTTCACTCTCAACCTCTTCCGCCTGCCGGTAGATCTCTGCCGCCTTCGCCGCCATGCTCTGGCCAAACTCGGTCAGCGCTAACTGGCGGGATGTCCGGTTGAATAACCTGCCGCCCAGACGTTCCTCAAGACGCGCCACGGCACGGGAAACTGTCGGCACCGAGACCCCCATCACTCTTGCCGCTGCGGCAAAAGAGCCCTCTTCCGCCACTTTGGCAAACATAGCCAGGCCTTCAAAATCAGGAAGTTTACTCATTTCAATTCTGCAATGATGGATTTCAAACCATTCTATTTTGAAAATCCTGACTCGTCGATATGCTTCTTCCATCGCGACAAACCGTCGCCTGACATCCTGCCCTGTGGGGCGATAAAACTCATTAGATGGAGCGTTCCGATGAAAAATATCAGCATTAATTCAACCCTTTTCGCTTCCGGCCTGCTTCTTGGCGCGGTGTCGTTCTCCGCTGCGGCGCTTGAAGTCCAGCCTGAACCGGTGGTCAAAATCAGCGGCCTCGATCACGGCGGGATCAACGTTCCGGATGTTGAAGCCGCCGTTAGCTTCTTTGTGAAAACCTTTGGTGCGAAGGTGGAATCTGACTCTGCGCCGGGCGCCATACCCCAGGAATGGAAAACGGCGTTCAACTGGCGTTCATCGAGCGAGTTAAAACGCTTTGTGATGGTCAGGCTGCCGGACGGTAGCGGGATCGAACTGTTCCAGTACAGTGGCCCAGAGATCGATCGAACCCAGCCGCATGAGGATGACGCTGCGGCAACGCACATCGCCCTGCGCACGCATGATATTCAGGCCAGCTATCGGGCGCTGAAGCAATCCGGTTTGAAAATCCTGAATGAACCGGTGACCAACGCTGATGGTACGCAGTGGTTTTATTTCCTCACACCGTGGGGCTCGCAGATTGAGCTGGTGGCTGAAGGTGTTAAATCAGCGTGATGGTTTGGCTATCCCCGGTCATCGTATCGGGGATAATAACGCGGGTCGGTTACGGCTAATAATAACTACGCCGAATCAATTAAATTAATAACAACAGAGATGTCTGGCAGCATTAATTACTGGTGCATTTAAAAAGGATGCGTAACTCTATTTACTTCCACACGAAAAATTATCCACAGCGCAAATGAATACGGCCTTTAAATTTCATAAAGTTTGTGATTCTGGCCATAAATAAACAGATGGGAAATATAAATCCATTCAAAATTAGCCGTAGGAAAGTATAATCTTTTCCGGTGCTTGAGGCTTTTTATCTCAGGTAACTGGCGGTAACAGGTTGTTGAGGGATAAAAAGAAGAAAGCCCCGAAGGTCATGTTAATCACCAACGAGGCCCACTCTTATGCCCAAGAAACATCAGAGTAGCCTCTTACCCGCAGCAATGCAAGGAGCAAGGGCTATGAAAATACCATCCCTAATCATTATCGTGTTAATACTCTGTATTACGGTTTTGATATTTACCTACTTTACCCGTGAGACGCTTTACGAATTACGCTGGAAGAGTGGGGAGCAGGAGGTGGCTGCATTCATGGCTTACGAATCCGGTAAGTAGCGACCTGGACGGGGGAGCAATCCCCCGTTTTCAGGCTGATGAGTCAGGGCATGGCTTACAGCACCATCAATACGGGGCTATCAGTGAACGCTGATAGCCCCGTCCTTCTACAACACGGTGCAAATATTCTGCTGTTTCCCTGCCTCATGCAGGCAGAAAATTATCATTGTACCGGCAAGGATAAAGATAACGTGGCATGATGGTCTGGCTATCGCCAGTCATTGAATTGGGGATAATAACGCGGGTCAGTTACTGATAATAATAACACTTCAGAGTTAATTTCATGTGAATTGCGATATGGCATGCAAAAAGATGTGCTGAAGGCCAAAGCTTATTTAATAAATCCCGAGCCACAGTATAATCCCAGGCGGTGCTTGAGGCTTTTTATCTCAGGTAACTGGCAGTAACAGGTTGTTGAAGGATAAAAAGAAGAAAGCCCCGAAGGTAATGTTAATCACCAACGAGGCATCCTCTATGTCCAGAGAACATCAGAGTAGCCTCTTACCCGCAGCAATGCAAGGAGCAAGGGCTATGAAAATACCATCCCTAATCATTATCGTGTTAATACTCTGTATTACCGTTTTGATATTTACCTACTTTACCCGTGAAACGCTTTGCGAATTACGCTGGAAGAGTGGGGAGCAGGAGGTGGCTGCCTTCATGGCTTACGAATCCGGTAAGTAGCGACCTGGACGGGGGAGCAATCCCCCGTTTTCAGGCTGATGCTTCAGGGCATGGCTTAGAGCACCATCAATACGGGGCTATCAGTAAACGCTGATAGCCCCGTCCTTATCGAATTTCTCAACGCCGATCAGGAATAATACTCTGGCGCTTTCTTAAAGCCCGCCCAGGCATCCGGATCGTGCCCGGTGACCACAATGGCATCGTTACGCTCGGCAACGTTACGCAGCTTCTGCACCGAACGCACGGAATCTACCGCCGAGGCCAGGAAGCCCGGCAGCGCCTTCTCCTCCCAGTGATCCACCGTATAGGCCGCGTCGATGGTCAGCAGCAGCGGTTTACTGTTGGGCAACCGCACCAGGAACGACTGGTGGCCGGGCGCATGTCCGGGAGAGAAGATGGTGGTTAGGGTACCATCGCCGTATACATCGTAAAAATCATCCTCGGTGCCGTTCAGGAACTGCCAGTTCAGTCCTGGCTTATCGAAATCTTTACGAATATAGCCGCCGGCGGCAAACCAGTCCGGTGTAAAGGCATATTCATATTCCACGCGCTGCACAATATGTTTCGCATTCGGAAAACGGCCAATTGCGCCGGTATGGTCGAGATGCAGATGCGACTGCACCACATATTTCACATCCGCCGGGTCGATGCCCAGCGCTTTAATCTGATCGATACAGCCCTGATCCTCCGCGAGAACCGGCCAGTACACGTCACAGATGCCGCCCCAGTGGCCGCGAGGGTCGGTCGCAACTTCAATGGCGTTGCCGCCATCAATAATCGTGTGACCGTCGGGGTGCGTGATCAGAAAAAACGGCACCGGGATTTCATAATCCGCACCGCTGCCCTGGTTCATTTTAATATTGTGCACCTTGCACTTCAGGGTGCCGGACTGAAGCATATAGAGTCTGATATCGTTCATACTGGGCTTGCCTCTTTTTATAGTGGGTACAGTCACAGGTTTGAGTCAGGTTGTCAGAATGCTTGTTGATACAGATGCAGTGCGTCCTGCTCCTGCACGTCGACCGGATTGTTCATCAACAGGCGCGTTTGCAGCATGGCATCCGCCGCCAGGCGCAGAAGGCTCTCTTCCGTGACGCCCACATCACGCAGACGGCGCGGCGCTCCGCTCTCTTCCATCAGGTTCAGCATATGCTCCACGAAAGCGGCCGAGCGCTGGTGCGCATTGCCGCTGCCCTCAACGCCCAGCACGTCTGCCAGCTCGGCATACAGCGGTGCGGCGGTGCTGGCGTTGTAGCGCAGCACCGGGCCGAGCATCAGCGCGTTCGAAAGGCCGTGCGCAATGTGATAGTGGCCGCCGAGCGGATAGGCCAGCGCATGTACGGCGGCCACCGGCGAGTTGGCAAACGCCTGCCCGGCCAGCGTTGCGCCAAGCAGCATCCCCTCGCGCGCCGCACGATTTTTACCGTCGCGGCAGGCGGCAATCAGATTCGCACCGAGCAGTCGCAGCGCTTCACGCGCCAGCGCATCGGACAGCGGATTCTTTTTATGTTTGCTGGTATAGGCTTCGATCGCATGCACCATCGCATCAATGCCCGTTGCGGCGGTGTGGATCTGCGGCAGCCCGACGGTCAGTTCGGCGTCCAGAAGCACGAAATCGGCGTACAGCTGCGGCGATACCACGCCCATTTTGGTGGTTTCACCGGTAGTGATGATCGAAATATTGGTCACTTCCGAACCGGTTCCCGCGGTGGTGGGGATCAGCACCAGCGGCAGGCGGGATCCGCTCACCTTACCGATGCCATACATCTCCGCCAGCGGCTGCTCGCTCTCCACCAGAACCGCCGCCAGCTTGGCGATATCCAGCGATGAGCCGCCGCCCAGGCCGATCACGATATCGGCCTTCGCCGCGCGCGCCGCGTCAGCGCAGGCGTGAACAACCGTCTCTGGTGGGTCAGCCACCACCCGATCAAACAACGTCACGGTAAAGCCGGCGCTCCTGAGCGAAGCTTCAATCGGCGCGATCAGTCCGGCCTTAATCAGCCCGGCATCGGTCACCAGCAGGGCATTGCGCGCCTTAAACCGGGCCGCAACGATTGTACCCAGTTCCTGAGCACCTCCCCATTTCACCTCAATGGAGGGCACGGTGCGGAACTCAAAGGGATTGATAGTCATTATTCCTCCTTTCAGGTAACGGGCATGCTCAGGCGATGACCGAGCACAGATATTTAATTTCCAGATATTCATCAATGCCGTGGTGCGAACCCTCGCGCCCCAGCCCGGACTGCTTCACGCCGCCAAACGGCGCAACTTCATTAGAGATCAGCCCGCTGTTGTGGCCCACCATCCCGTACTCCAGCGCTTCGGCCACCCGCCAGGTACGGCGCACGTTCTCAGTATAGAAATAGGCCGCCAGGCCAAATTCAGTATCATTAGCCATGGCGATAACTTCCTCTTCCGTTTCAAAGCGGAAAAGCGGTGCCACCGGCCCAAAGGTTTCCTCGCGGGCGATTTTCATCTGCTGCGTGGCTTCGGCCAGCACCGTCGGCTGGAAAAAGGTGGCCCCCAGGGCGTGCCGCCGCCCGCCGAACAGCAGTTTTGCGCCCTTTGCCAGCGCATCGGCGATATGATCTTCAACCTTTTCAACGGCACTGCCGTCAATCAACGGCCCGATGGTTACGCCCGGCTGGGTGCCTTCTCCCACCTGCAGCGCGGCGACACGAGCCACAAATTTCTCGGCGAAGGCGTCATAGACGGCGGACTGAACGTAAATGCGGTTTGAGCAGACGCAGGTCTGGCCGGCATTGCGATATTTCGATGCCAGCGCGCCCTCAACGGCCGCATCCAGGTCGGCATCGTCAAAGACGATAAACGGCGCGTTGCCGCCCAGCTCCAGCGACAGCTTTTTGATCGTTGGCGCAGACTGCGCCATCAGGATCCGGCCCACTTCCGTCGAGCCGGTGAAAGAGAGCTTTCTTACCGTCTCGCTGGCGGTCAGTACCCCGCCGATCGCCTTCGCATCGCCGGTGATCACCTGCAGTACGCCCGCAGGGATACCGGCCTGCTCCGCCAGCACGCCCAGCGCCAGCGCGGTCAGCGGCGTCTGCTCGGCGGGCTTCACGATCATCGTACAGCCCGCCGCCAGAGCGGGTGCGGCCTTGCGGGTAATCATCGCCGCCGGGAAGTTCCACGGGGTGATCGCGGCACAGACGCCGATCGGCTGCTTCATGACGATAATGCGTTTGTCAGTACCGGGGGCCGGGACCGTTTCGCCATACACGCGTTTGGCTTCTTCCGCGAACCACTCGACGAAGGAGGCGGCGTACAGCGCTTCCCCCTTCGCTTCCGCCAGCGGTTTACCCTGCTCTGCGGTCATCAGCGCGGCCAGATCGTCAGCATTCTCTACAATCAGCGTAAACCAGCGGCGCAGAATGGCGGCTCTGTCCTTCGCCGCCAGGCGACTCCAGCCAGGAAGCGCGGCTTTCGCGGCGGCGATGGCGTTTTCCGCCTCACTGCCGGTCAGCGAGGGCACCGTGGCAATTATTTTCCCGCTGGCCGGATTATCGACCTCAATCACACGGCCATCGCTGGCGGAAATCCATTCTCCATTAATCAGGCAGCGGACACGCAGCAGTGCTGAATTCTTGAGCTTGATCATAGCTTCCTCTTGTCGTTTAGTTCAATATATTGAACTAAAGCCTGTATTATGAACTTTATGCGAGGTGCAGTATGTCAGGGATTTCCAGTGCAAAAAGCGATCAACCGCTCAAAAGCGTCGACTCGGTGCCCGCCCTGCGGCGCGCGGTCACCATCCTCGATCTGGTGGCGGCGGCCAGCGGTTCGCTCTCGGCGGCGGATATCACCCGGCAGCTGGCGCTGCCGAAAAGCACCGCGCACGGCCAGATAAACGTCCTGGCCGAACTGGGATTACTGGTGAGGACGGCGGAAGGCACTTATCGTTTGGGGCCGCATCTGATGCACTGGGCGGACGGTTTCCTGTCGCAGATGGATTTTGTTGCGCTGTTTCGTGACTATTTCGCCGGCGACAGCGAACTCGACGGCTATACCATCACCCTCACCGTGCTCGACCGTGATGAGGTGGTGTACGTCAGCTGCCGCAACACCGATCAGCCGCTGGGGCACAGCTTCCGTATCGGCAAGCGTTTGCCCGCCCCCTTCACCGCCACCGGTAAGGTGCTGCTGAGCGAGCTGGAATATGACGAACTCGAACGGATCTTTGCCGATCGCTTTCCCGCCCCGCTGACCCCAGCCAGCGTCAGCAACCTTGCTGAACTGCAGGCGGAATTTCCCGGCATTCGGGAACGGGGATTTTCGATTGATAACGGGCAGATCCACGAAGCGATGACCTGCGTCGGCGCGGCAATTTACGATCACACGGGTAAAGTGGTGGCGGGGATTGCCACCAGCTTCCTCAGCAGCGAGGCCCGTTCGGATATGACTACCCGCCTGGGAGAGAAAATACGGAATGCCGCGATGGCGCTGTCGCGGCAGAGCGGCTACAGCGGGAAGTAGGCGGTTAGCGCAGCAGATGCTCGGTCGGCAGTGCGGTAGTGTATTTCACCTGGCTCAGGGCAAAGCTGGAACGAATGCTCGCCACGCTGCGGATTTGCGTCAGGCACTCCTGAATAAACACCTGATATTTTTTCAGGTTTTCCACCACCACGCGCAGCAGATAATCGGCTTCTCCGGTCATCAGATAGCATTCCATCACTTCAGGCCGGTTGCTGACGGTGCTGGTGAACTCCTCCAGCGACTGTTTATCCTGATGCCTGAGGGTGACGTGGACGAAAACGTTGACCTCCAGCCCCAGGCTTTCCGGATCCACCAGCATCACCGACCCCCGGATCACCCCTTTTTCGCGCATTTCAGTCACCCGTCGCCAGCACGGCGACACCGAAAGGCCGACCCGTTCGGCCAGTTCAGCATTGCTGATATCGGCCTGTTTTTGCAGGATATCGAGAATTTTCAGACTCACTTCGTCCAGCTGCGGCTTCTGTTGCGGCATAGTTTTCCTTTCTTGATAGCTTTTTGCGTTAATTTTTTCTTTAATGAAGCAAAGTGAGAACAAAATAGCACGGATTTACCTGATGAAGCGGCATAGCATTATCGCAATCATGCTGAATTATCAGGAAACCCGATGAGCGTTATCACTTCCGAAGCCCTGAAACAAAACGCAGCCCGTTACGCCGGGCGATCCACCCTGTTATGGCTGCTGCTGATGGTGGTGCTGTGGGGCTTAAGCTGGCCCGCGACGAAACTGGCGCTGAACGTCACGCCCCCGCTGTGGCTGGCCGCAATCCGCTTCGGCTCGGCCGGGATCTGCCTGTTTGCTTTTGTCGCCCTGCGCGGCCAGCTCAGGCTGCCATCGCGTCAGGATCTGCCTATCGTCGCCTCGGTGGGGATCATGCAGATGATGGTGTTCACCGGGCTGGGGATGATCGCCATGCGCCACACCGACACCAGCCACGCGGTATTGCTGGCGTACACCACGCCGCTTTGGGGGATCCTCACTTCGTGGCTGCTGCTGAAGCAGGCACCCTCGAAACTGCAGCTGGTGGCGCTGCTGACCGGCATGGCGGGCATCGGGCTGATCTGTTCGCCGTGGGAAATGCAGTGGGATAATGCGGAGGTGCTGATGGGTGCCGCGCTGCTGATTATCGGCGCGATCTCCTGGTCGCTGGTGATTGTGCACGTGCGCCATCACCGCTGGGCTTCATCACCGCTGTCGCTGGCTCCCTGGCAAATGTTGCTCGCCGTGGTGCCGCTGGCGCTGATCGCCTGGGGTGTGGAAGGCTCACCGGCAACGATTGAATTCAGCAGCAATCTGCTGTGGCTGCTGCTGTTTATTGGCCCGGTGGCGACGTCGCTGTGCTTTGTGATCTCATCCGAGCATGGCCGTCGGGTGAGCGTGTTTACCATGTCTAACGTCACGCTTGGCGTGCCGCTGATCGGGGCCGTGGCCGCCGTGGTATTTCTGCACAACACGCTGTCATCGCTGTATATCGCCGGCCTGCTGCTGATTTTCTCCGGCGTGCTGCTGACCACCTTTGCCGCCGTGAAAAAGTAATTTATCGCAGAGGCCCGAGCGGGCCTCTGTTCCTCGAATCCCTTTCTCTCAAAACACCACCACCCTCTCAACGCCCGGCATCAGCCTTTCGTCACATCCTCAGCGGCCTGCCACTCGGCTATCAGTACATTGACCAGTTCTGTGGCGGGCAGCTCGCGGGCGAGCGATGCGCCCTGTCCCGCCCACTGGGCACCGTAACCGTCATCGCCTTTTGCGCCGGCTGCCGCCGCCAGCGCTTTGCCGAGCGCATAGGTCAGCGGATAGTCAGGGATAGCCTGTGCGGGAATATCCTGCGCCATACGGCAAAAATCGTTGGTGATGCAGCGCGCCGGCCGGCCGGAAATCGCCGCCGTCATCACCGTACTCGCGGCGTGCTCGCTCTTCATCAACTGCCGATAGGCCGCATTCGCCGCAGATTCCGGGCACAGCACAAAGGCGGTTCCCAGCTGTACGCCTGCCGCGCCCAGCTTCATCATCGCCGCGATCCCCGCCCCGTCCATGATGCCGCCCGCGGCAATCACCGGCAGCCGCGATGCCCGACGTATCGCCTGCACCAGCGTAAAGGTGCTGAGGGATCGGTCCTCAGCCTGTGGGTCAAAAATACCCCGGTGTCCTCCGGCTTCAATGCCCTGCGCAACGATAAAATCAACGCCTGCATCCTCAATTTTTCGCGCTTCTTCCGGGCTGGTGGCCGTCGCCAGCGTGACGATACCCTGCGATTTCAGCCGCTGGATAAAGTCCGCCGAAGGCAGGCCGAAATGGAAGCTGACGGCGGCCGGGCTGGTATTGAACAGCACTTCCAGCATCGCCTCATTGCCGCAGAAGGTCTGATAAATCTCCGACAGTTCTGCGGGGGGAGCCGCATCAAAGCGCCTGAAGCGCTCGTCAAACCGTGCAATCCACGCGCTTTCCCGCTGCGCATCGCGCTGCGCCGGGGCGTGGCAAAAAACATTGACGTTAAGCGGGCCGCTGGTCAGCGCCAGCGACTGCCGTATCATCGCCTCCGCCTGCTGCGGCGTTGATGCTCCTACGCCGATCGATCCCAGTGCGCCCGCATTGCTGACGGCGGCGGCCAGTTCGGGCGTGGAGACCCCGGCCATCGGTGCCTGAATCAGCGGAAAGCGGAGGTTAAGCATTTTACAGAGCACATTATTCATTCGGTCATCCTTTGCGGCATTACTGGACGGGCCTTAAAAGCGAATGGCAAGAGTATAAGATCGTTTGCGCGGGCTGGCCCTGTCAATATTGCTTTTATGAGTACAAAAGGATGCGTCAAAGAGAAGTGGAAATACAGTAAATGTGAGGCAATTGTTATTGCCTTGTTCAATTTAATTCTTTTAAAAAAGAATTTAAAATATCGTTGAATGGAGTAAAGATTTACACTAAGTTAATTACCAGAAACGATTCTCCTTTACCTTATGCAATAACTCTGTCGCCAGGTATTAATGGGGAGGACGCCATTAACCGCTTTCAGAACGGATATCTCATTGAAAACAGCATTAGCCGTAATATTTAAATTATAAAAACCGGAGCTGAATCATGATTGAAAATATCCTCACCAATATTAACCACCGTCTGAGTAATAAAGACCTGGCGGCCCTGCTGTTAAGGATCACCTTAGGGGGATTATTACTGTTCCACGGCTGGCACAAGGTCCATAGCGGCATCAGCTTTATTTTAAATACCCTCGCCGAACATGGCGTCCCCGCCTTTGTTGGCTACGGCGTTTACCTCGGTGAAGTCGTGGCTCCAATACTGATTATTCTCGGTATCCTTTGTCGCCCTTCGGCGCTGGCAATCATTGGTACAATGATCGTGGCATGGCTGCTGGTGGGCGTTGATAAAACGCTGGCGCTGAGTGAAACCGGCGCATGGGCAATAGAAGACCTGATATTCTACGTGATGCTGTCGGTTATTTTACTGCTCCTTGGCAGCGGCAAATACTCCGTGATAACGAACCCCAACTGGCGGTAAAAAAAACGGGCAGCCCGCCTGTCGCGAAAGCTGCCCGATTTATTGCTGAACCCACCGAACGCGGTTTATACGTTGTCGATTTTCGGCAGGAACCACGCCAGCAGCCCCGCCAGCGGCAGGAATGAACACAGCCAGTAAACATTCTCAATGCCGGTTTTATCCGCCAGCGCGCCCAGCACCGCCGCCGCGATCCCGCCCAGGCCAAAGTTCAGCCCGTAGAATAATCCGCCGACCAGACCGATACGATTCGGCGCCAGCTCCATGGCATAAATCAGAATGGCGGCAAAGGCACTGGCCATGATCAGGTTGATAAGGATCGTCAGCACCACCGTCCACTGGAAATCCGCATACGGCAGTATCAGCGTCAACGGCAGCGGGCCAAGAATTGAAATCCAGATGATTTTATAGCGGCCGATGCGGTCACCCAGAATCCCGCCCAGCAGCGCACCCACCGCCGACGCGGCGAGGAACAGGAACAGCATAAACTGGGATGTGGTGATCGAGGCACCAAAATGGTCCATCAGATAGAAGGTGTAAAACGAGCGGAAGCTTTCGTTATAGGCGTTCTTGGAAAACATCAGCAGGGTCAGCACGATCAGCCCGGTTGCCACCACCGCCGGGGGATAGGTTTTGGACTTGTGCCCGCTTTTCGCCTTGGCTTTGACCGACTGGATAAAGCTGTGCTTCATCGCATCGTGGCGTCCGGCGGTCCAGATCATCAGCGCCACGGCGAACAGCGCCAGTACCGCAAACCAGGCCAGGCTTTCCTGCCCGCGCTGCACGATAATCAGCGCCGCAAACAGCGGTCCCATCGCCCCACCGGCCTGACCACCCACCTGGAAGATCCCCTGCGCCAGCCCCTGCCTGCCGCCGGACGCGTAGCGCGCCATACGTGTGGCTTCAGGGTGGAAAATCGAGGAACCAATACCGATGCTGGCAGCGGACAGCAGGATCAGATGATAGCTTGGCGCATACGCCAGCCCCACCAGTCCGGCCAGGGTAAACATCATGCCGAGCACGGTGGAATAAGGATACGGGCGACGATCGGTAATCGCGCCCACGACCGGCTGCAGGAGCGATCCGGCAATCTGGAAAGTCAGGGTGATAATACCGATCTGCACAAAATCGAGCTGATATTTCTCTCTTAGTATCGGGTAAACGGCGGGTATCAGAGACTGAATAAGATCGTTAAGTAAATGCGTTAACCCCAGAACAAGCAGCACGCTCATCCAGGTTTTTGGCCGCGCAACGGCCGCAGTATTATTCATTTTTATACCAGTAAGATAGTTTTAATACGTTATTGTTCTAACGCAGGAGAATTGAATTTGCCATTAATCAAATGCCGTCCTGGCAGACCCTTTTTAGCAGATGTTAAAGATTGGAAACAAGTTAAAAAGGTGACGAATGATGGAGTTTTGAACGAAAAAAAAAACTCCGCAAATCCTTAGCATAAAAATCGCTTAGCCGGGAAAGCAGAGTTAGCAGAGTTAGCAGAGTTTTAGCAGAGTTAGCAGCCTGCCGTTCGGATTAACGTGCGGCAAGTCATTTATGCAGTAAAAAGGGCTACGGCAATCCCGTGGCCCTTCCAGGCGGCAGCTGCCTGCCGCCGCGTCAGCCGTTAAGGCAGGCTGTAAGCAATAATGTCATCACCGCGCTCGCTGGAGTGCGGCGAACCACCGGCAAAAATTACCACGTACTGCTTGCCGGTTTTCGCCGAACGGTAGGTAATCGGGCCGCTCTGGCTGCCCACCGGCAGGCGCGATTTCCAGATTTCCTCACCGTTGTGGCTGTTAAATGCCCGCAGGTAGAAGTCCTGAGTACCGGCAAAGAACAGCAGGCCGGAACGCGTCGTCAGCGTCGGGCCGAGCGTTGGCATACCCAGCGGCATTTGCAGGCCAACCGGAATACCTAACGGCCCGGTATCCTGCACGGTGCCCACCGGAACCTGCCACACCAGCTTGTGGGTTTTCAGATTGATCGCCGACAGCGTGCCGAACGGCGGAGCCTGGCACGGCACGCCGAGCGGTGACATCAGGCGCTGGCGCATGGAGCCGTAAGGCAGCCCTTTCTGCACCACGATCCCCATCCCTTCACTGCTGCCCAGCCCCGGTGGAATATCCTTCGCCGGCACCAGGTAGTGATACAGCCCCAGGCGCAGATCGTTGACGTACATCAGGTCGGTCGTTGGGTCAACGGACGCGCCGCCCCAGTTCAGGCCACCCAGCGAACCGGGATACTGCAGCGCGGTATCCAGCCCCGGCGGGGTGAAGATGCCATCGTAGCGGCTGGACTTGAAGCGGATGCGGCACATCAGCTGGTCAAACGGCGTGGCTCCCCACATATCCGATTCAGTCAGCGTTTCGTTACCGATGCCCGGCATCCCGGTGGAATAAGGCTGCGTCGGGGAATAGCGTTCGCCCGGCACGTTGCCCTGCGGCACCGGCTTTTCTTCGATCGGCGCAACCGGCTTGCCGTCGCGGCGGTCCAGCAGGTAAATCATCCCGGTTTTCGACGTTTCCGCCAGCACCGGTGTGACCGTACCGTCATCGTTTTTCACGTCGTACAGCACCGGCGTGCCGGTCACGTCGAAGTCCCAAACGTCGTGATGCACGGTCTGGAACGACCAGGCGGGACGCCCGGTGGAGACCTTCACCGCCACAATTGAAGAGCCGTATTGATCATCGGCCTCGGTACGTTCGCCGGCGTAAAAGTCCGGCGTGGCGTTTCCGGTTGGCAGATACACCAGCCCCAGCTCGGCATCATAGGACATGCCGACCCAGACGTTCGGCGTACCGCGCGTATAGCCTTCCGGCGACAGCGGTTCGCGGGTCACGTCCGGGTTACCCGGATCCCACGCCCACACCAGTTCGCCGGTCACGGCGTTATAGGCACGAACCACGCCCGGCGGCTCGTTGGTTTCAAAGTTATCGACCACGCGGCCGCCGACGATCACCAGGTTTCCGGCCACCAGCGGAGAAGAAGACTGCTGGTAATAACCCGGTTTCACCTCACCCATGCCGATTTTCAGATCGACAACGCCATTGTTACCAAAGTTGGCAGCCGGTTTACCGGTGTGCGCATCGATGGCCACCAGGCGGCCATCGCCGGTGGGGAAGAACAGGCGCTGCGGGCTGACGGAGGCATCAACGGCACTCCCCGGCTCGGCGACGTTTTTCGCCGTCGTGGCATCAAAGTAGCCAATGCCGCGGCAGCGCTGATAGGTGGAGTTCCCCAGCCCGGCCTTGTAGCGCCATTTTTCCTTACCGCTGTCGATATCGTAGGAAATCAGCGAGGTATAGGCGGTGCAGACGTACAGGCTGTCGCCAATCTGCAGCGGGGTGTTCTGGTCTTCCGCATCGCCTTTATCCGGGATCACCGCTTCGCCGGTATGCGCCGTCCAGGCGACCTTGAGATCTTTAACGTTGGCCGGGGTGATATCGCTCAGCGAGGAGAAGCGTGAGCCTTTGTTATCACCGGACCACGCGGGCCAGTCGGACTGCGAGGCGTGCGGGTCCGTTTCCGGGATCGCTTTACTGACTACCGCTTCATCGGTGTTACGAATGATGCCCTTCGGCTGGAATGAGCTGATAAAGGCGGCAATGACTGCTACCAGCAGCACGCAGCCGGAAACAAATGCCCCGCGCCGGATACCGACACGGCGGGTGAGCAACGGCACGGTAAACGCGATCAGCACCGCGCCCGCCGCCGGGGCAAAAACGCGTGAGAACAGCGGCCAGAACTGCAGGCCGACGTCCCACAGCGCCCAGACCGCCGTGTATACCAGGGTAATGCCAAACAGCACCGCGCCGGCCAGGCGGCGGCGGAACATCAGCACCCCGCTGCCCAACAGCAGAATACCAGCGATCAGGAAGTACCCGCTTCCCCCGATGCCAGCCAGCCAGGCGCCGCCCGCCAGAAAGTAAATACCGGCCAGCGTGGTCACCACCGCCACCAGCTTCAGCCACAGTTTGCCGAGTTTCCCCGGGTTGTTTGCATCCATAAATTTAGTTCCAAAAAATGAATAGTCAGTTAACTCACGTTGATTCAGGCAATAGCAGCCCGTCTCTTAACACACTGTGTTAAAAGCGATAATCGTTTCATCCGCTCAGGGAATGACGGATTGTCAGGCTGAAAGTTTCATTGTGTACAAATTTGCACACAATGAGGCGCAAAGGATAGAACCTCGTGGTTAACAAAGTCAATCAAGCTGCTTTACATAAATTTAAATTCACCGCATCGGGGTATATTTTGTGATGCAGATCACACCTGCACTCCACTGGCGGAATGCAGGATGGCGAAACAGAGGTGAAAAATTCAGCGAGGATGTTTAGCGGACGTAATCCGCACCGGTGATATCGATGGTCGATCCGGTGGCATGGCGGCAGCGGCCGCTGGCGAGAAAGGCGATCATCGCCGCCACGTCGGAGGGCGGCGTCACTTCGCGCAGGGGAAGGTTTGCGGTGACAGCAGCTTCGCCGACGCTGGCAATATGCTCTTCCGCCATCGCCGTGCGTACCCAGCCCGGAGCCAGCGCGTAGGCCAGCACGTTCTGGTGGCCGTAGCCGCGCGCGATCCCCTTGGTCAGCGCCAGCAGCCCGCCTTTTGCCGCGCCGTAGGCCAGGTGTTCCGGGCCGTCGCCGCGATGCGAGGATCGGCTGGCCATGTTGATCAGGATCCCGCCGCCCAGTGGGGTAAAGTGCCCGATCGCCAGGCGGCACAGGTCGGCGGGTGCCTGCAGATTCACCTGTAAATTGACCTGCCAGCCTGCCTGCCAGGCTTCGTCATCACCCAGTGGGGAGGCAACATAAATCCCGGCGTTGTTCACCAGCACGTCTATTCTGTCGGCGCAGCGGAGCGCCTTCTGCCACAGCGCCGCCGCAGCCTGCGGCTGTGACAAATCCTGCTGAACGAGTTGCAGTCGTCGGGGATACTCCGCAAGCAGCGACACCGCACTGCGTTCATCGTGGCCGTAGTGGCCGATAACCGAGGCACCCTCAGCGTGCAGGGATTTAACAATTTCTCGGCCAATGCCTTTGGTTGCGCCGGTGACCAGTATCGTTTTGCCGGTAAGTGAAGTCATTATTCCTCCAGAGGGTTACGCTACGGCCTGTGCGCCGGTGATTTCAATCAGTGCGCCGCAGAGATACGGCGCTTCATCAGAGGCCAGAAACGCCATCGTAGCGGCAATTTCTTCCGGTTCACCGATGCGTCCGAACGGCACCAGCGCGTTTAAATCGTCCAGCGTGCGGCCGCTGCGCGCCAGGTTGCTTTCCAGCATCGGCGTGCGCACCTCACCGGGGCACACCGCGTTGACCCGCACCTTATCGGCGGCGTAGTCACGCGCCAGATTGAGGGTAAAGGCGGCCACGGCGGCTTTAGAGGTGTTATAGGCAATATGACCCGGGGCCGGATGCAGCCCCCACTGCGAGGCGGTGTTGACAATCGCCCCACCGCCCTGGGCGATCATCTGCGGCAGCACCGCGCGACACATATGGAACAGCGCATCCAGATTCACCGTAAAGGTGCTGTGCCAGTCCTCTTCGCTCAGTTCCAGCAGCGGACCACGGCGGTTGATACCGGCGTTGTTAATCAGCACATCAATGCGGGCCTCCAGCGCCTTGACCTCTGCAACAAACGCCGTAATTTCCGCAGCACTCGCCAGATTCACGGCCCGCCACTGCGCTCTTCCGCCCTGTTCACGAATACTTTCCGCCAGCGCGGCGGCGAGATCCGCATTGCTGTCGACGATCCACACCTGCGCCCCTTCTGCGGCAAAACGACGGCAGATAGCCTCGCCGATGCCGCCTGCGCCGCCGGTAACGATGACGTTCTTATTGATAAAACGCTGCATTTTTCACTCCTCGTGTCGCTGTTGTGCGCTGCCCGCTGCCGGAAAAAAAACCAAACGCTCCCCGCCCGCAGTGCTTTTGACGCACGGCGGCGGGTTTATAACCGGGAAATCAGGCGTTAATGTCCATATCCTTCAGCAGATTGCGCTGCATAAAGGTCAGGAAACGATTCTGGAATAGCATGGTGTGCTCATGGGCCGCTTTGTCGGCCGCGTCGGCGTCTCCGGCGCGGATCACCGCGATCAGTTCATCATGATCGCGGCCCAGCTTCTGCGGCGCATCCTGGCTGGTCATAAAATCAAACTGCAGATGTTGGATGCGCTGGCCTTCGGAAAGCAGCTTATCGTAGTAGGTCGCCAGGTAGTTATTGCGGCCGGCGGCGGCGATGGCCAGGTGGAATGCCTTGTTTTTCTCCGTCATGGCGCTGAAATCCCCCTGGTAGACCTTTTCCATATACTCCGCGTTGGCCGCTTCGATTTTGAGCAAATCGGCTTCGCTGCGGTGCTTCGCCGCCAGCCGCGTCACCGCCCGCTGGATCAGATCCAGCGCGGTGATGTAGTTCGGAAATTCTTCAATTTCAAACGGCGTGACGATGGCGGTGCGGTTGGGCAGAATCGTTACCAGCCCTTCACTGACCAGGCGCGCCATCGCATCGCGCACCGGGGAACGGGACAGGCCAAAGGTGTTAGCCAGCGAGATCTCGTCCAGCTGTTCGCCGTGCTTCAACTGTAGCGTCAGGATCTGCCGACGCAGCTCTTCATAAATATATCGCCCACCGTGGCGGCGGCCGGTGCCTTCTTCTTTCTCGTTTGGTTTCATATTCTTTTCCCTGACTGAGTGTCAATTCATACAAAAACGGCCTCAGGATAACGCCGGTCCCCAGGTATCGCTGAGCATAAAGCCCGCCGCGAGCGGATCGTCAGGATCCACCCCCAGCTGCTGAATGCCGTACACCCAGGCCCGCCCGGTGACGCGCGGCAGCACCGCCAGCTTTTCGCCCACCTGAGTGCGCCCGCGCAGCTCTACGCGAAATTCCCCGTTAATCGTTGAGCGCGAGGTCAGGCGATCGCCCACTTCCACCTCACCGCGCGCATCCAGTACAGACAGGTTAGCAGAACTGCCCGTGCCGCAGGGCGAACGATCCACCCGTCCCGGCGGCAGCGTGGTGCAGGTTCGCCAGGTTTTCGCGTCCTCGCGCTGGCGGAACATCACATAGGCCACGTCGTTGATTAACGGCAGCAGCGGGTGGCGAACCTGGATTTGCTGGTTAATCGCCTGGCAAAACGCCACGCCGTGGGTTGCCAGCTCGCGGGCGTTGTCCGGTGAAATGGTCAGGCCGATCTGCTCAACGTCAATCAGCGCATAATAAACGCCGCCAAAGGCAATATCCGCGGCAATCTTACCAAAGCCGGGAATATTAAACTCGCGGTCCAGATGTTCAACAAAGGCAGGCACCATGTCCAGCGACACGCTCACGCAGCGCCCGTCGGAACAGGCCGCTACCGCCGTCACCAGCCCGGCGGGGGTATCCAGCACCACGGTGGTTTCCGGCTCCTGCATGGCAATCATCCCGGTTTCCAGCAGCGCGGTAACCACGCAGATGCAGTTGCTGCCGGACATCGGATGCGCCTTATCGGCCTGCAAGACAATGAACCCCGCTTGCGCGCCCGGCACCGTCGGCGGCAGCAGCAGGTTCACCGACATTTGCAGGCAGCCGCGCGGCTCCAGCATCACCAGGCGACGCAGACTGTCGTCCACCTCGTTGATGTAGTTCATTTTATCGAGCATGGTGGCACCGGGAATATCAATCACCCCCGAGGTGATCACCTTGCCGATCTCCCCTTCACAGTGCACATCAATCAGCTGTAATGTTTTTTTCCAGCGCATGGCGTTATCTCTTATTTAATGTACCAGCCCCACGGCTCATCGCTGTCGTAGCGGGTCATCTGCTTGGTTTCCAGATAGTTATTCAGCCCCCATTCGCCCAGCTCGCGGCCGATGCCGCTCTCCTTGAAGCCGCCCCACGGCGCTTCGGTGAAGGTCGGCTGCGAACAGTTAATCCACACGATCCCGGCGCGCAGTCTGCGCGCTACGCGTTCGGCGCGCGCCAGATCCGGCGACATCACCGCCGCGGCCAGGCCAAAGCGAGAACGGTTAGCGGAGGCCACGGCTTCGGCTTCATCATCGAAGGCGCGCACGCAGACCACCGGGCCGAAAATCTCCTCGCGCCAGATGTCACTCTCTTCCGACATGTTGGTGAAAATCGTCGGCTGCAGGAAATAGCCTTTATCGTGCCCCACCGGCCGTTGACCGCCGCTGAGCAGCGTTGCCCCCTGTTCGATTCCCCGGGCGATCGCCGCCTGCACTTTTTCATACTGTGCGGCATTGACCAGCGGCCCGAGCAGCACGCCGTCCGTCATTCCGTTGCCGATGCGGATGCGCTCCGCTTCCTCCACCAGCCGCGCCAGCAGCGCATCATACAGGCTGCGCTGCACGAGCACCCGCGAGGTCGCCGAGCAGACTTCCCCTTTGTTCCAGAAAATACCGAACAGGATCCACTCCACCGCCTTTTCAATATCGCTGTCGTCAAAGATGATAAACGCCGATTTCCCCCCCAGCTCCAGGCTGACGTTTTTAATCCCGGCGGCGGCGGCCTGCATGATTTTACGTCCGGTCGGCACGCTGCCGGTGAACGCCAGCTTATCGACATCGGGGTGTTCGGTTAACGGTGAACCGGCATCGGCCCCGAAGCCGGTGATCACATTCAGCACGCCCGGCGGCAGTTCGGCCTCCCGGGCGATGTCCGCCAGCTGGAGCGCGGTCAGCGGTGTCACTTCCGAAGGCTTCAGCACCACCGTGCAACCCGCCGCCAGGGCCGGCGCCACTTTCCACGCCGCCATCAGCATCGGGAAGTTCCAGGGGATAATCGCCCCGCAGACCCCGACCGGCTCTTTGCGCGCCACGCAGCTGAAACGATCGTCGGACAGCGCCACCGCTTTTTCCTGCTGCGCATCCAGCTGCTCGGCCAGATCGGCATAAAAATCGAAACAGTAGGCGGTATCGCCAATATCCCACAGAGCTTCAGGCAGCGGTTTGCCGTTATCGCGCACTTCCAGCTCCGCCAGCGTCTGCTGCCGGTCGCGGATCAGGCTGGCGATACGGCGCAGATACCCGGCGCGCGCTTTGCCGCTCAGTTCCGGCCAGCCGCCGTGGTCGAAGGCGTTGCGCGCGGCCTGTACCGCCCGATCCACGTCTTCAGCGGTGGCGGCCGCAACCTGTGCTATCGCGGTTTCATTCGCCGGGTTAATGGTGTCAAAGCTGCCGCCGCGTGCCGGGGCAACCCACTGGCCGTTAATAAAGAGCTGATTGGTAGTGGTCATGAACGGTCTCCTGACATAAATCGGTAGGCGCTGAACGGCGTTAAATCCTGGGCGGTGGCGCGTTGAGCGGCGAGGTCGGCGATCAGTCGTCCGGTTGTCGCGCCTAACGTCAGCCCGAGCTGGCCGTGACCAAAGGCCATCAGCACATTGGTCAGACGGCGCGAACGGTCGATAATCGGTTTGGTGTCCGGCAGGAAGGGACGGTGCCCGACGCCGAATTCCTTATCGGTCACATTCAACTGCGGCAGCAGCCTGCGCGCCTTCTGCAGGATAATCTCGGCACGGTGGAAATTCGGTTTCGCATCGGCCCCGGCAAACTCAATGGTGCCGCCGATCTGCAAACCGCGGGTCATCGGCGTGAAGCAGAAACCGCCTTCGGCATAAATCACCGAATGGTTAAACTCAACGTCGGGGCTTGGCAGCAGCGCCTGGTAGCCGGAAATACCGGTCAGCGGCACGCGCACGCCCAGCTGGTTGAAGAAGCGCCGCGAGCCGGTCCCGGCCGCCACCACAACGTGATCGGCGGGCAGCTGGCGGCCATCGTTCAGCGTCACGCCGCAGGCCAGCCCGTTAGCTTCGTTAATTGACCGCGCTTCGGTGTCTACACGCACGCCGCCCTGACGCACAAACGCCTCGGTCAGCGCGGCAATAAATCCTTTGGTATCGCTGACGGCGCACCAGTCCGGGAACAGCACGCCGTGCGAGAATTTCCCCGCCAGCGCCGGTTCCAGATCGGCAATCGCCGCCGCATCCAGCGTTTCGGCCTGGAAACCCAGCTGCTCACGCAGGCGCAGATGTTCGCTTTCCGCCGCCAGGCCGCGCGGTGAATCGAAAACCTCAATCACCGGACGCTGGCCGAGCAGCGTTTTATCCGGGCACATCGCCAGCAACGTGGCAAAATCGGGGTAAACCTGATGCGTCAGCGTGGCCATCGCATGGGCAATGGCGTCGATACGGCTGTGGCGTGCATTGGCAACAAAGCGCAGAAACCACGGCAGCATGGCCGGTAGCGCCGCCGGGCGCAGCGCCAGCGGCCCGGTCTGATCCAGCAGCCAGCCCGGAATGCGCTTCAAAATACCCGGTTTGGAAAGCGGGATCACTTCACTGACTGCCATCTGCCCGCAGCTCCATTTGGCGGTGCTGTCGCCGGGTGCGGCCGGGTCGATCAGCCAGACCTGATGCCCCTCTTTTTGCAGCCAGAGCGCACAACAGACGCCCACAATACCGCCACCAATCACCACCGACTTTTGCGTAATCTGCTGTTTTGACATAGTTACCACTCGTTAACAGGCTGGCACCCTTCTGGCCGCCAGCCAATTTCCACCCTCGCGATTAGCGCTGGGACGCTTCAAATACCTGACGGAATGCCGCTTTCTCTTCCGTGGTTAACGGCTGTAGCGGCATCCTGGCGTTACCCGCCTTGAATCCTGCCAGCTCGCAGCCGTATTTCACTTTCTGGATAAACTTGCCCTCTTCCATGCTGGCCATTACCGGGAACAGCGTGCGCATCACGTCCTGGGCGCCGCGCAAATCACCGCGGCTGAATTTACGGTAGAAGTCGACAATCTGATCCGGGAAGCAGTTGGCCGGTCCGCAAATCCAGCTGCTGGCGCCCCACATAAAGAAGTCAAACGCTACATCGTCCGAACCGCAGGAGAGCTGATACTGATCCTTATAGCGGTGACCAATTTCCACCGCACGCAGCACGCTGCCGCTGCTTTCCTTAATACCGACCACGCGTGGATGGTCTTTAAACGCTTCCAGCACGCTGAAGCCGACCTCCACATTGGTGCGCACCGGATAGTTATACAGAACCACATTGATGTCACTGAATTCATCAAGAATCGCCTGATAGTGGCCGATCAATTCCTCCTGAGAAGGCAGCGCGTAGTACGGCGGAGCAATCAGCAGGTTGTGATAGCCCGCTTCAACCGTTTGTCTGACCTGTTCCAGCACTTCGCGGGTGCAGGAACCGTTGGCCCCGGCGATCAGCGTGCCGCGATCGCCCACCACCGTTTTCACCGTTTTCAGCACCTGACGGCGCTCTTCATTGGTCAGGGCATAATATTCGCCGGTAGAACCGAGCGGCACAAAGCCGTTCACGCCCGCCTTCAGCTGGTACTCCAGAATATCGGCCAGCTGTTGATGGTCTACCGCGCCTGCGGCATCAAAAGGGGTGACCAGGGCCGGTAAAATACCTTGTAGTTTCATCGTTACTTCTCCTGTGGACAGTTAAAGGGCGTAACGCCGTAACAAACGCGACTCGACCACGCCCACCAGGCGCGTTAAGGGGAATGCCACAACGAAATAGATCACCGCCACGGCCGTCAGAAACTCCACCGGACGCGCGGTACTGTTGGATATGCTTTGTCCCACGAACATCAGATCCGCCACGCCGACCGATGAGATCAGCGCGCTCTCTTTAAACAGGGCAACCACGTTCGACAGTAGCGTGGGCACGGCGCGCAGCAGCGCCTGTGGGAAGATGACGTAGAGAATTTTGGCCGTGGGCGTCAGACTGAGCGCCACACAGGCATCGTGCTGTTCCCCGGCGATGGATTTGAGCGAGCCGCGAAAGGTTTCGCTGGTGATCGCCGCCATATACAGCACCAGCGACAGGGTGACGCACAGCCACGGGGCGATATTGAGCTGGAACACCACCGGGAAGCAGAAAAATACCCAGAACAGCTGGATCAGCAGCGGCGTTCCGCGAAAGAACTCTACGTACAGCGTGACCAGCCAGCGCAGCGGCCGGAACGGGGACAGGCGCAGCAGGCTGACGATAAAGCCTGCCAGGCTGCCAATGACCGCGCAGCTCAGCGTAAAGGCCAGCGTCAGACCTAAGCCCTGCAGCAGCACCTGCCAGTAGGAAAATACCTGGGTGAAATCAAGTGTCATCATCTGAGCCTCAGCGTTCTGTAGCCGCATCCTGGCGGCGTTCAACCCAGGCAACCAGCTGGGAAATCGGCAGCGACAGCGCGAAGTAAATCAGCGCAATCAGCGAGTAGGTTTCCAGCGGACGGTAGCTTTCGGTGGCGATATTGCGGCCGACGTACATCAGATCGGAGATAGCGACAATCGCCACCAGCGCGCTCTGCTGCAGAATCGAGATGCCGTTGGTCATCAGCACCGGCAGCGCGTTGCGAATCGCCTGCGGCAGCACCACGTATGCCGTCTGCTGGAAGCGATTCAGGCCCAGGGCAATCCCCGCGTCGTGATGCTCGTGCGGCACCGCCTGCACCCCGGCGCGATACGCTTCGGCATTAAACGCCGCCAGATTCAGCCCCAGCGCCAGATACCCCATATAGATCGGATCAATAAACAGGTTGAACATGATTGGTACGCAGTAATAAAACCAGACGATTTGCAGCAATACCGGCGTACAGCGAAAGAACTCAATAAATAATTTCGTCGGCCAGCGAAATATCGCCAGCGAGCTCATCGCCATCAGGCATAAAATAAATCCCAGAACCAGGCCAAATATATTAGCCACCAGCGCCAGCTCAAGGGTGACTTTTAAACCGTCCCACAGCGCCCCCAGATTTCCCTGCAGGAAATGAAAGTCAAACTGATAGTTCATAATCAACCTCATTAATCCAGATGCAGGACTTTTTCCAGAAATTCACGAGTACGTTTTTCTTTCGGGCAGGTAAATAACGAATCAGGGTGCCCCTGCTCGACAATTTTCCCGTTAGCGCAGAACACCACGCGGGAAGCAATATTCCGCGCAAAGTGCATATCGTGGGTCACAATAATCATCGCCATTTTCTGATCGGCCAGCTGCATCATTACGCTCTGCACTTCGGTAACCATTTCCGGGTCAAGCGCCGAGGTCACTTCATCAAACAGCATCAGCTCCGGCTCCAGCATCAGCGCGCGGGCAATGGCTACGCGCTGCTTCTGGCCGCCGGAAAGCTGGCTGGGATAGGCGCCGATCTTGCTTTCCAGCCCGAAGCGGGCCAGCAGCGCACGCGCTTTTTCCACCGCCACCTTTTTCTCCAGCCCGTGGACTTTCATCGGGGCCAGAATCAGATTGCTTAAAATCGACAAGTGCGGAAACAGCGTATAGTGCTGGAAGACCATACCAATCTTTTTCTGAATATTTGCGTCAACGATTTTTGCGCGTTTGGCTTTATCACCGACGATATAGTGCTGCTTATGGAAATTGATTGTCCCGCCCTGAATACCTTCCAGCCCCATTAACACACGCAGCAGAGAACTTTTACCACTTCCACTCGGACCAATGATAACCAGACGATCGTCACTTCTCATGGTGAGGTCAAAATTATCCATCACCACTAATTCGCCATAGGCTTTATTCACTTTTTCCAGCTGAATAAATTCGCCTTTATTAAATTCATTGAGAAATACAGGTCGGTTATCTTGCAGGCGCGTGGGTGCGGCCGCCAAATTACTTGAGGCATTCATACTCATTCCTCCGCTGCGTGCGGAATGCACACGGTTAATTTAATTTCAGAGATTTATCACGCCTTATTTTGCGGCGTTGACTTCCATTGAGGCTTTATTGACCAGCTGGTCGATCTCGCCGGTGGCACGGCGCTGGGTCAGATAGATATCAATCACGTCGCGATCCGCTTCGGTGATGGAGCGCGGCAGTCCGAAGGACACGCCCTGTTTCGCCAGCGCCGGAACCGGCAGGATCTCTTTCGCCCAGTCCGGGTTAGCCAGTGCGAACAGATGGTTGGTATCACTGGCGTCCACCAGCACGTCGGCACGGCGGGCCATCAGCGCCAGGCGGGTTTCATCATTGCCGGGCAGGCGCATGATTGTGCCTTTCTTAATCGCAGCGGTGACCGCTTTATCCTGCGAGGTGCCGGACATCACTGCAAAGGTCACGCCGGGCTTGTCGAGATCGGCTAATTTGTTGGTCACCCCTTCCATTTTAGGGTTCTGCTTATTAATCAGGAAAGAGACCTGATAGTCCTGCGCCGGCGCGGAGAACGCGACCGCCAGTGCGCGCTCCGGGGTCTGATTCAGGCCCAGCGCCATATCCCACTTGTCGCTTTGCAATCCTGCGACCAGCGTATCCCAGTTGGCATCAACAAACTGCACCTTCACTTTTAAAACGTTCTCGCCAAAATCGCGGCAGAGTTCAGCAAAATAGCCGCTGTACTGGCCTGTTTTAGCATCCCGCATCACGTAGGGTGCCGCCGTCGCCGCGCCGCAGCGCAGGACGCCCTTTTGCTGAATACTTTGCCAGAAACCCACGGCCGCCGAAGCGGGAAGCGATGACGCCAGCAGAGCTCCGCCCAGCGCCAGACAGCAGGAAAACTTTTTGAGATGTGATAAACGAACACTGACCATAAAGACCTCGTCCAAACGTTGATGTTGCGAACAGGAACAGTTAGGTGGTGCTTATTTCTTCATTCATGTATGCAATTTTGTATGCATCACTGAATGAGAGAATAGAAGCACGAAATTAACAAAGTCAACCAATATGGTTTACTTATGATCAAAGTTTGACGCCGATCGCCACCAGGGTGTGATCGGCTTCATAAAAGCGGGGGCGGTAAGCGGATTACAGATCGAGAGCCTGAAGGAATCGTTCAATAATGGCATTAGGCCGACGCCCTTTTCGGCTGACGATGGCAATTTTGCTGTTGAAGTTCAGCCGCTGCGGGGCGATGGCACGCATTAATTTTTTCTCCACCCACTGCGCCGCAAAGTGGTCAGGCAGGTAACCGATAAAGCGCCCGGTGAGGATCAGAAATGCAATACCTTCGCGGTCGGAGGCGGTCGCCGTGCAGTTCAGCATCTGGTGCAGGCCGATGGTTTCAGCCGTCATGCGAAAGCTCGGCGCAATGGCGTCATACTGCGCCAGAAGATCGTCGCCGGGATCGCCGTCCCCGGTGAACAACGGATGCGTACTGCTGCAGTAAAGCTCTGATTTTTCATCGTAAAGATGCGCATAATCCAGCCCGGAGATCGGCGAGGTCAGCGGCAGCGCTCCGATTTGCAGACGACCATCCATCAGACCGCGCTCAATTTCTGCCGCCGTGCTCATGCTGATATTCAGGCGAATGTCCGGCCCGATCTCCCGCAGGGAATCCAGCGCGCGGGTGATTTTCATCTTAGG
Source organism: Erwinia sp. SLM-02 (assembly GCF_037450285.1). NCBI lineage: Bacteria > Pseudomonadati > Pseudomonadota > Gammaproteobacteria > Enterobacterales > Erwiniaceae > Erwinia > Erwinia sp. SLM-02. The sequence continues at coordinate 404,682 of NZ_JAQISN010000005.1, forward strand.
CTGGGTCACCAGATTATTGATAATCCCGATGTTAAACTCACCTCGCAACTGCTTGTGCATCTGGTTCACCTGCTGACGAAATCCTTCTATGGCCGCCATCATGCTGTCGCTGTGGCGCAGAATTTCTCGCCCTTCATCGGTCAGGGCAAATCCGGCACGCCCGCGCTGGCACAGACGCATGCCCAGGCGCTTTTCCAGATCGCTCATATGCAGGCTGATCGCCGAGCGCGTAATACCGAGCAGACTTTCAGCGGCAGAAAAGCTGCCGCACTCGCTGACGGTTTTGAATATTCGCAGCAGCTTGAGGTCAAAGTCCGTGACCTGGGCAAGAGATTTGCTTTTCATATAGGTGAGTTATTCCGTAACTAAAGATGTATTAATAGGCATTTAACTTAAGTAACACTTGAATGCAAACTCTTCCTACACCCGTCAGGAGGAAAAAATCATGTCTGAAGCCGTTAACACCGCATCACTGAACCTGCAGGCACACTGGATGCCGTTCAGCGCCAACCGTAATTTTCACCGCGATCCGCGCTTTATCGTCGCCGCAGAGGGGCGCTGGCTGACGGATGACAAAGGCCGACAGATTTTCGACAGCCTGTCCGGGCTGTGGACCTGCGGCGCGGGCCATACCCGCAGCCAGATCCAGGCGGCGGTCAGTCAACAACTCGGTACGCTCGACTACTCGCCGGGCTTCCAGTACGGCCATCCGCTGTCGTTTCAGCTGGCGGATAAAATCGCTCAGCATATGCCGGGCGAACTGAATCACGTGTTCTTCACCGGTTCCGGCTCTGAATCCGCCGATACCGCCGTGAAAATGGCACGGGCCTACTGGCGCGCCAAAGGCCAGCCGTCAAAAACCAAACTGATTGGCCGCGCGCGCGGCTACCACGGCGTGAATATTGCCGGCACCAGCCTCGGCGGCATCGGCGGTAACCGCAAAATGTTCGGCCAGTTTATGGATGTTGACCATATCCCGCATACGCTGCAAACCGACCTGCCCTTTACGGCGGGCATGGCGGAAACCGGCGGCGTGGAGCTGGCTAATGAGATGCTGAAGCTGATTGAGCTGCACGATGCGTCCAATATCGCCGCGCTGATCGTCGAGCCGCTTTCCGGCTCCGCCGGGGCGATTATTCCGCCTCGCGGCTATCTGCAGCGCCTGCGCGAGATCTGTACCCAGCACAATATCCTGCTGATCTTTGATGAAGTGATCACCGGCTTTGGTCGTATGGGACGCTGGAGCGGCGCCGAGTACTTTGGCGTTACTCCGGATATGCTCAACTTCGCCAAACAGGTCACTAACGGCGCGATCCCGCTGGGCGGCGTGGTGGCCAGCAGCGAAATCTATCACACCTTTATGTCACAGCCGCTGCCGGAGCACGCGGTGGAGTTTGCCCACGGCTACACCTACTCCGCGCACCCGGTGGCCTGTGCCGCCGGTCTGGCAACGCTGGATTTACTGGAGAACGAACAGCTGATTGCCCAGTCGGCAGAACTGGCTCCGCATTTTGAACGCACGCTGCACGCGCTGCGTACCGCACCTAACGTGATTGATATCCGTAACTGTGGCCTGGTGGGGGCGATTCAACTGGCACCGCGCGACGGCGACGCCGCCATCAGGCCGTTTGATGCCGGTATGGCGCTGTGGAAAGCCGGTTTCTACGTGCGTTTTGGCGGCGATACGCTGCAGTTTGGCCCGATGTTTAACACCCGGCCTGCCGAGCTGGATCGTCTGTTTGATGCCGTGGGCGAAGCCCTGCACCACATTAACTGAGGGAGTTTTCATGACCACTATCACCCATTTGATTAACGGGACTATGCGCCAGCCCGATGGCCGTACCACCGCCGTCTTTAATCCGGCCACCGGCAAAGCGATCCGCCAGGTTGAGCTGGCGAGCGCCGCCACGGTGCAGGAGGCGATTGCCGCCGCCAAAGCCGCCCTGCCCGCCTGGCGCAATCTGCCCCCGGCGAAGCGCGCCCAGGTGCTGTTCCGCTTTAAGCAGCTGCTTGAGGAGCATCAGGAAGCGATCGTTCAGCTGATCAGCGAAGAACACGGTAAAACGCGGGAGGATGCGGCGGGCGAGCTGAAGCGCGGTATCGAAAACGTGGAATATGCCAGCGCTGCGCCAGAGCTGCTGAAGGGCGAATACAGCCGCAATGCCGGGCCGGGGATCGATTCATGGAGCGATTTTCACGCCGTCGGCGTCGTGGCGGGCATCACGCCGTTTAACTTCCCGGCGATGGTGCCGCTGTGGATGTATCCGCTGGCTATCGCCTGCGGCAATACTTTCGTGCTCAAACCCTCCGAGCGCGATCCCAGCTCCACGCTGCTGATCGCCTCGCTGTTTCAGCAGGCGGGTCTGCCTGCGGGCGTACTTAACGTGGTTAACGGCGACAAAGAAGCGGTGGATGCGCTGATCGAAAGCCCGGACATTAAGGCCATCAGCTTCGTCGGATCCACGCCGATTGCCGAGTACATCTACAGCGAGGGCACAAAGCGCGGCAAGCGCGTGCAGGCACTGGGCGGCGCAAAAAACCACGCGGTGGTGATGCCGGATGCAGATTTGGATAATGCGGTCAGCGCGCTGATGGGGGCGGCATACGGATCGTGCGGCGAGCGCTGCATGGCGATTTCGGTGGCGGTGTGCGTGGGAGATGCGGTGGCCGATGCGCTGATTGCACGCCTGACCCCGGAAATCACCGCGCTGAAAATCGGGGCGGGAACCGCCTGCGGCCTGGATATGGGGCCGCTGGTGACCGCCGCGCACAAGGATAAAGTCACCGGCTACGTTGATGACGGCGTGGCGGCGGGCGCGAAACTGGTGGTGGATGGCCGGTCGTTAAAGGTCGCCGGTCACGAAGAGGGCTACTTTATCGGCGGCTGCCTGTTCGACCGAGTCACACCGGATATGCGGATTTATAAAGAAGAGATTTTTGGTCCGGTACTGTGCGTGGTGCGGGTGGATTCGCTGGAACAGGCAATCGAACTGATCAACGCGCACGAGTACGGTAACGGCACCTGCATCTTCACCCGCGACGGTGAAGCGGCGCGGCACTTCGGTAATGAGATTGAAGTCGGTATGGTCGGCGTCAACGTGCCGCTGCCGGTTCCGGTGGCGTTCCACAGCTTCGGCGGCTGGAAGCGCTCGCTGTTTGGCGATCTGCACGCCTACGGCCCGGACGGCGTGCGCTTCTATACCCGCCGCAAAACCATCACCCAGCGCTGGCCGAAACAGACAGCGCGGGAAGCTTCTCAGTTCGCGTTTCCCAGCCATTAACTGAACGGCCTGGCGCTTTATGCCTGACCAGTCGTGGCATGACACTTCACTTTCAGGCGGCCGGATTTGCGGCCGCCAGCCTGATGATGCTCTCGAAGGAACTGTTGGTATCAAGGCCATTGTTGCGCGGTATGTAACACGCGAAGTATCTCAATCTTTTTCTGACTTTCCCTGAGGCGATAAATCAAAATAAAGTGAGAATGGATAACCAGTTCCCTCGTCCCTTCCACGCGTCCGATACGTGCTTTAAGTGGATGGGCGGCTAAACTTGCCGCCTTATTCCCGATCTGCTTATCCAGTTCTATCGCGGCAGAGAGATTTTCTTCCGCGATATATTCGCGAATTCTCTGTCTGTCCTGACTGGCCAACCGCGTCCATGTGATTTCCATTGTTTGTCAACCCAGTTTCTTTGTTGCCTGCTTACGCCATTCAGCTGCTGCTGCCTCTACAAATTCCGTGGAGAAAACGTCACCGCGATCGGCCTGTTCAATTCCCGCCTGAACCTGTTGACGAAACCATTCATCATGCTGCCGCTGCACCGTTTCTCGCATGAAATCCCGTATCAGCTGCGATCCATTACGGTCCATCGCTTTAGCAGCTTCAAGAAAGGCGGCCTTTAGTTCTGCATCAATTCTTAAATTCAGGGTTGCCTGTGTCATTATGCACCTCGTCGTTACGCTGTATCTACATGGTAACACTTCATTCTCACGTCGCTTCATTTTTAATTAGCGCCAACTTGTTATCAGGCAGCAGCCCACCCAAAATACTACTTGCCAATAACATTTGCCATGATGGAATTAATCATTAAATATCAGAACATTGATCCATGATTTATTATCAAAATCATCTCATCAATTAAAAAAATAATGTGAGCCTTCTTCCAGAATCCGCTTTGTCCACTGGCAGGCTGTGACCGGTATCCCGCAGAATAGAATATATAATCCCAATTGAATATATATTCAGGAGTAGAAATGGAACCGGTTCACAAGCTGTCCGTGCGGGAAAAAATCTGTTTTGGTCTGGGAGATTCGTCCGCCAATATCTTCCTCGGCATGACGATGATGTTTCTACCCTATTTTTACACCGATGTTTTAGGCATATCAGCGGCGGCAATGGGCCTGCTGTTCGTTATCGCGCGCCTGGTGGATGCGTTTTACGATCCGTTCATCGGCAACGTAGCGGACCGGATGCAAACCCGTCACGGGCATTACCGTCCGTGGCTGCTGTGGCTGGCGGTGCCGTATGGCCTCTCCTGCCTGCTGGTATTCCTGGCACCCGATTTTTCCCCGACCGGGAAACTGGTCTATGCCTATGCCACCTATCTGTTCCTGATCCTGATGTATGCCTCCACCGTGGTGCCTTATGTTGCACTGCTGTCGGCGCTGACCAGCGATCCGCAGGAACGACTGGCCGCCAACGCCTGGCGCTTCCCGCTGGCGAAGATGTCCTTCCTGATCTGTTCGGTGACGGTGCCGATGTTCGTTGCCTGGTACGGCAAGGATAATGAAGCCCAGGCTTACATGGTGGCGATGAGCATGATTGCCGTGCTGGCCACCGCCATGATGCTGAGCTGCTTCTTCGGTACCAAAGAACGTGTGAAACCGGTATCGCTGGCATCAAACGTTTCCTTTAAGCAGCAGCTGCGCATCTCGCTGTCTGCCCGTCCGGTGGTGATTTTTTACCTCTTCAAAATCACCAGCTCAATCGCCTTCGTGATTAAGGGCAGCGCGACAATTTATTTCGTGAAGTATTTCCTTGGCCGCAGCGACGGCTTCGTCTCCGGGCTGCTTTCGGCAACGGCCATCGCTGGTATTATTGCGCCGATGATCGCCCTGCAGCTGATTAAACGGAAAAAAGTCAGCGCGCTGGGCACGCTGAAACTGGCCCAGGCCGGAGGATGCCTTGCTGCACTGGCGCTGTTCTTTGTCAGCCCGGATAACATCTGGCTGGCGGTGGCACTCCTGGTGGTGTCGGTCCTGCTCGCCGAAATCGGTGCCATCACCGCCTGGGCGCTGCCGTCGGAATGCGCGGACTACTGCGAACGCAAAAGCGGCCTGAAGATGTCCGGCTTTATCGCCGCCGGCACTCTGTTCACGATGAAAATCGGCCTGGCCATCGCCGGAGGCCTGGTGGGCCTGGTACTCAGCATGAGCGGCTATCATGCCGGAGTCGCCATCACCCCTGAGATTCTGAAAGGCATTATTTTCCTGATCGCGGGCGTACCAGCCCTCTTCCACGGCATCAGCCTGGTGCTGATTATGTTCTTTAACCTGGACGACCGTCAGGCGGCAGATGCCCGTTCATCACTGCCGCACCAGTCCCGCATTCACTAAGCAGAGGAACCCTGAGATGTTAGTTTCCCCTTCCACACTGACTATCGCGAAATGGTCGCGTGCCGAATTCGTGTTTAAAGCAGAAAGCGATCCGGCGCATTTTACCCGGTCATGGATAACTGCCACCTTTAGCAGCGGCGATGACCAGAAGGTAGTGCGCGGGTTTTACGATGATGGCGGCCGTTTCCTGCTGCGCTTTATGCCGCAGCGTGAAGGCATCTGGACGTTTCGCACCGAGAGTAATATCGCCAGCCTCAGCGGCATAACCGGCAGCGTTAACTGCACGCCGGCCGAAGCTGATGCCACTGGCCCGATTGAAACGGATGAGACTTTCCACTTTCGCACCGCCAGCGGCAAGGCCTGGTATCCGTTCGGCACCACCGCCTACGTCTGGAACTATCAGTCTGACGCCGTGCAGGAGCAGACGCTGGCCTCGCTGGCGGCCTCGCCGTTTAACAAGATCAGAATGTGCGTGTTCCCAAAACACTACACCTATAACTTTAACGAGCCGCAGCGGTTCCCGTTCCCGGGCAATATCACCGACGGGTTTGATTTTTCACGCTTCGACTGCGCCTTCTTCCACCAGTTGGAAAACCAGATCGACGCGCTGAAAGATCGGGGAATTGAAGCCGACCTGATTATCTTTCATCCCTATGACCGCTGGGGCTTTGCGGAGATGGAGGCCGAAACGGATCGCCGCTATGTGGACTATCTGGTGGCCCGCCTCTCCAGCTTCAGCAACGTCTGGTGGTCGCTGGCCAACGAGTTCGATCTGCTGCGTAAAAAACCCCTGTCGTTCTGGGACGGTGTGTTTAAGCAGATTACGGCGGACGATCCCTACGGACATCTTATCTCGATCCATAACTGGCATAACCCACCGATTCATTACACCAGCAACGACCACTGGTACGATCAGACTGACACGCTGATTACCCATGCCAGCATTCAGCACCACGATCTGTGGTTCGTTCCCGCCTGGCGCGAGCAGTTCGGTAAACCGATCGTCATTGATGAATGCCGCTACGAAGGCGACGTCGACTGCGGCTGGGGCAATATCAGCGGCCGCAAGATGCTCAACCTGACCTGGGAGGGCGTCTGCGCCGGGGGCTACGTGACCCACGGCGAAAGCTATCTGAGCGACGATGAAATCATCTGGTGGTCGCACGGCGGCAAACTCAAAGGCGAAAGCCCCGAACGCATCGCGTTCCTGCGCAATATCCTTGAAGATGGCGAAGCAAAACGCCTGTCGCCGTGGAAAGGCCGCAGCCACTCGCAGTGGGATGTCACCATCGGTCATATGGGTGACGATTACTGGCTGCTGTGGTTCGGCGACAGCCAGCCGGGCTTCAAGCTGCTGACCATGCTGCCGGAAGGGAAAGAGTTTATGGTCGAGATTATCGACGCGTGGGCAATGACCGTGGAACGCGTGCCCGGAACGTGGCGCAGCGGCGACAGGCTGCCGCTGCCCGGCCGGCCGGGCATCGCCCTGCGCATCACCGCCGTTTAATCTTCCATCAGCGCGCGCGCCGTGGGGTAGTCGGTAATCAGCACGTTAAGATACCCGCCGCTCAGCGCCGCTTTAATCGCCGTCACCTTCTCCTGCCCGCCCGCCAGCGCAATGGCGTGCGGGCAGGCTTTCAGCTGTGCCAGCGTCATGCCAATCGCCGGATCTTCATCTTCATTCAGCACCGGTTGGCCCGCCGCATTGAAATAATGCAGGCAGATATCCCCTACCGCGCCTTTTTCGGTCAGCGACAGCAGCATCGTTTTATCGTAGAAGTTGCCCGAATGGCGCAGCAGCTGCGACGGTTCCATATCACCGATGCCGACCACGGCGGTGGTCACTTCATTAAACTTGTGTAGCACCTCACTGACATCCTTACTTGCCGCCAGCAGATCGCGGCTGGTCACCGAGCCTTCGATAGACTGCGCCGGAAGCAGCCACGCGCGGCAGCTGAGCCGGTTTGCCAGGTCCTGGGTCAGAATGGTGGCCTGCACGTTGCCGTTCACCCCCACCCCGCCGAGCAGCTGGATCACACCGTCAACTTTGACCGTCTGCGGGTGCATTTCACTGACCATCGCCCTGATGGTGCTGCTCCAGGAAGAAATCCCCACCAGCTCGCCGTTGCGCAGCCGCGTTTCCAGATAGTGCGCGGCGGCGGCACCGATGGCCTTGCGCACCTGCGCCGCATCGTCATCCTCCGCAACGTCCACGACGATCGCCTGCTGAATGCCGTAGCGCTGTTCAATCCCGCGCTCAAGCTGCGGAAACACGTTATCAGGCTGAACCACACTGATTTTCACAATCCCCTCGCGAACGCTGCGATTCAGCATGCGGGAAACAAAAGACTGAGAAAGATTCAGCGCGGTGGCAATCTCGGCCTGCTTGGAACCTTCGTTGTAATAAAGGTTGGCGATTTTAACCATCAATCTGATTTCGTTTTGCCTGATCATAAAGCCTCGTAGTTAAACCATCCTGACTGCGCAGAGCGTAAGCTAAAGTCAGCGTCGTGACACCGGATAATTTCTGCGGTTAAATTGTGATCGCGATCTCAATTGTTCGCTGAACCGATAGTTCGACTGCCTGACTGAGGTCATAATAATAAATATTAAATCAATAGTGAATATATATTCAACCCGATAGAGCAAAAACCTGCGAACTGCAGTTAACACGGTTTCAAAACTGAACGGCCGCTGACAAACGGTCTTTATTTTTACCCCGCATGAATATTTATTCATGCATGAATTAGTATTCAGGAGTAGCAGATGAATCCTTTCAGATATGATGTGCCGGAACTGCAGAAGAAGGCTCGCGCCATACGTCGCCGCATCATTGAGCTGAACGCCAACAGCCCGGCGGGCGGCCACACCGGCGCGGACCTGTCGCAGGTTGAAATCCTGACGGCGCTCTATTTTCGCATACTGAACTGCGCGCCGGACCGCACCGACTCGGAGGATCGGGATATCTATATCCAGTCCAAAGGGCATGCGGTGGGCGGCTATTACTGTGTTCTCGCCGAAGCAGGCTATTTTCCGACCGAGTGGCTGCCCACCTATCAGCATGCGGATTCGCGCCTGCCGGGCCATCCGGTGCGGCAAAAAACCCCGGGTATTGAGCTGAACACCGGGGCGCTCGGCCACGGCCTGCCGGTTGCGGTTGGCCTGGCGCTGGCGGCGAAAAAGAGCAACCACGCTCGCCGCATCTTTGTGGTGACCGGAGACGGTGAGCTGGCCGAAGGCAGCAACTGGGAAGCCGCGCTGGTCGCCGCTCACTACGGGCTGGATAACCTGATTATCATCAACGATAAAAATAAACTGCAGCTGGCCGGTGCCACCCGCGACATCCTGAATACCGATCCGCTGGCGGAAAAGTGGCGGGCCTTCGGGCTGGATGTGACCGAGTGCCGGGGCAACGACATGCAGGACGTCGTGGACACGCTGGAGGGCTTAAAACCCGCCGGAAAACCACAGGTTATTATCGCCAATACGGAAAAAGGCTTCGGGATCTCGTTTATCCAGGGGCAGCCGGAATGGCATCACCGCGTGCCAAAAGGCGAAGAGATCGCGCTGGCGCTGGAGGAACTGAACGATGAGTAATGCAGAACACCTGGCAAGCGTGATGGTTGACGCCTTTATCGATGCCGTGAATGAGGGAATCGATCTGGTTCCGGTGGTGGCCGACTCCACCTCAACCGCAAAAATCAGCCCGTTTGTGAAGGCATTTCCCGGCAGGCTGGTCAACGTTGGGATCGCCGAGCAGACGCTGGTCGGCACCGCAGCGGGCCTGGCGCTGGGCGGTAAAGTTGCCGTCACCTGTAACGCCGCGCCCTTCCTGATTTCCCGCGCTAACGAGCAGGTGAAGGTGGATGTCTGCTATAACAATACCAACGTGAAATTGTTCGGGCTGAACGCCGGTGCCAGCTACGGGCCGCTGGCCAGCACCCACCACAGCACCGACGATATCGCCATCATGCGCGGCTTTGGCAACATTGAAATCTATGCGCCGTCCTGCCCGGTAGAGTGCCGTAAAATTATCGACTATGCCCTGCGCCACACCGGACCGGTGTACATCCGGCTGGATGGCAAAGCGCTGCCGGTGCTGCACGACAACGATTACGCGTTTGTGCCGGGTAAAATCGATACCCTTCGCCAGGGTTCGGACGTGGCGCTGGTGGCACTGGGTTCTACCGTGCATGAAGCGGTCAGCGCGGCGGAGATCCTCAACGAGCAGGGTATTTCTGCCAAAGTGATTTCCGTTTCGTCCGTGCGTCCGTGCGATACTCAGGCGCTGTATGAACAGCTGAAAGACGTGCCGTACATAGTCTCGGCTGAAGAACATAACATTAACGGCGGCGTCGGCAGCCTCGTGGCGGAAGTGCTGGCGGAACACGGCGTGGGCATCCGCCTGAAGCGGCTGGGCCTTGCGGACGGGCAGTACGCGATCGCCGGCGACCGGGCTTCAACGCGTGACCGGCTGGGGATTGATGCGCAGGGCATCGCCCGCACGGCACAGCATCTTATTCGCGGAGAAAATGTATGACCTCACCGGTGATACTGGCGATTGATGAAGGCACGACCAACGCCAAGGTTCTGGCGGTCAACAGTGAAGGCGAGGTGGTGGCACGCAGCAGCCGCCCTCTTTCTTTGTCTCACCCGCAGCCCGGCTGGTCCGAGCAGGATCCGTGGACGATCTGGCTGGCGGTGAAGGATGCCATTGAGGAGTGTATCCGCCTGAGCGGTGCGCCGGTGGCGGGCATTGCGATCAGCAATCAGCGTGAATCGGTGCTGATCTGGGATCGTAAAACCGGCGAACCCGTTACGCCACTGATCAGCTGGCAGGATCGCCGCTCGGAGGCGTTTTGCCAGCAGCTGCAGGAGAGCGATCGGGCTGCCCGGATAACCGCGCTTACCGGGCTGGCGGTAGACCCGATGTTTCCGGCCGCCAAGCTCACCGGCATGCTGCAGTCCATCGCGGACGGCTATCGTCGCGCGCAGAACGGTGAACTGTGCATCGGCACCGTCGACAGCTGGCTGAGCTGGCGACTGAGCGGCGGCGCGGTGTTTGTCACCGACCACGCCAACGCGGCCCGCACTCAGCTTTACAGCCTGGAGAAAAAAGAGTGGGACGATGAGCTGCTGGAACTGTTCCATATTCCGCGTGCCGCCCTGCCGCAAGTCATCGCTTCGGCCGAATCCTGCGGTGACACTGCCGCCGATGCCGCTGTGGGGCTGCCTGCGGGCGTGCCGCTGCTGTCCCGCGTTGGCGATTCTCACGCCGCGCTCTATGCGCGCGCCAGGCCCGGCGTGGACACCATCAAAGCCACCTACGGCACCGGATCGTCGCTGATGATGTCCACCGATCGCCCGGTACAGAACGAATCCGGGTTAAGCACGACAGTGGCCTGGCACGACGGCACCCTGCGCTATGCCCTGGAAGGCAATATCACCCATACGGGTTCAGGCGCGGCCTGGGTGTCGAAGATGCTGGGCATCGACAGCCCGACCCGCCTGACCGAGATGGCGAAAGCGGCCGGATCGAACCAGGGGATTTACTTCGTACCCGCACTGTCCGGCCTGGGCGCGCCGTGGTGGGATCTGAAAGCGCGCGGCCTGATCTGCGGCCTCACCGATGCGGCCACGCCGGAAACGCTGGCGCGGGTGGCGCTGGAGTCGATCGTTTTCCAGATAGCGGATGTGTTCCTCGCCATGGAGCAGGCGTGCGGCCATGCCCTGCCGGAACTCTACGTTGACGGTAGCGCGACCGCCAATCGCTGGCTGATGCAGCTACAGGCGGATGTTCTGCAGCGCCCGCTGCGCAGTGCGCCAACGCCTGAAGTCTCGGCGTTAGGGGCCGCGGTGCTGGCGGGGAAAGTGCTGGGCTGGTGGCAGCATGGCCGTGACCTGGCCGCGCTTCAGGGCGGTGCGGTGATCGTACCGAGGCCGGAACAGGCTGAAGCGATGGCGCAGAGCTATGCGGGCTGGCTTGATGCTGTCGCCCGCTGCCGCTACCAGCCGAGTTGAATCAAACGAACCCCCTGCGCGCTAACGGCGAAACGTCAGGCCGCCATAAATAAAGCGGCCTCTTTCCTCACTGATTTGCTTCAGCTCTTTCGCATCTGCGGCAATCAGCATGGTTTGCAGCAGCACGCCGAGATAGCAGTCCGCCATAATCTCCACCGGAATATCCGCGCTGAAAAAACCCCGCTGCTGTTCGATCTGCATATTGCGCGCGATCCAGCGCTTCAGCTTATCGCGCGTTTCCCGGTCCTGCGGCTGCTGAAAAAGGCTGATCATCGTCAGCTCGCGGTTGCGGTGGAAGAATTCAAGGTAGCGCAGGAAGCTGGCGGACACGTTTTCCAGCACGTTTTCCTTCGGCAGCGAGGCATCGATCAGCATTGAGGCCACCAGCTCTTCCAGCTCGCGATCGAACTTATCGATCAGCAAACTATAAATTTCGTCCTTGCTCTGAAAGTAGCTGTAAAAGCTGGGCTGCGTAACGCCCGCGGCTTTGACGATGTCGCTGATACGGGTGCCGTGAAACTGCTTTTCTGCAAACAGCGTTGCGGAAACCGCCAGCAATCGTTCCCGGGTCTTTTCACCTTTTCGCATGGGCGGGGTCGCGTTTTTCATGGAGGCTCCGTGGCAAAAATCATTCAATACAGTAACATAATTATAATGCCCTGCCTAAGACTGTCCTGTACTACCTGCCCGTATCAGCCATCACACAATAGATGATAACCATTATCATTTGACGAGAGTGATCTGCACGCTCAATATACTGTTTATGCATACATAGCGTTAAGTATGCTTTATCAAATTACGCCATATTTATTATTTATTTCAGTGATTTATCACAGACCCCTGGCGTAATAACACAGAGCGATTAATCGTCATAGAAGAGGGAATTATCATGACTGAACAAACAAAAAACGCGCAGATACTGAACGGCGTCAACACAGATATTAGCGAGCTTAAATCGTTGTCCACTCTCCGCACTCGCGTAGTCAGCGATGGGGAAATCGTATCCAAATCAGCGAACGGTTTTCGTCTGTCGTATGGCAGTAACGGTGTCATGTTACGTAACGATGGCAAAACCTTTTACACATTAGTCACGCCAGCTGGCCAGGCCCAGGATGGATCATGGAACGCTCTGCGCCCCTTCTCATTCAATCTGACTTCCGGTCGGGTTTCCATGGGAAACGGTTTAGATATCTCAGGTGGTGCAATGGTATCGCACAATGCGGGTATTGGTACCGCAACAACTTCACCGGCGACACTTATCGACGGACAGACATACAGCTCAGCCCCCGTGCATAGTGATTTAAACAGCGGCGGCGTACTGACGAGCATGCTGATGGAAACCCGAGTCATCACTAAAAAAGATGACTATGGCTTGATTTCGTATCGCGACAGAAAGGGAAGCTGGAATGAACTTCAGGTCCGCTCTAACGCCGAGCTTTCAGTCGGGCAACTGGTCAAGCGCAATGCCAACGGATGGCTTTGGGCTGCGGGAACCCAGAACGTTAACAATAATGCGGACCGAAAAACCAATGGTATGCATGTTCAGGGGGCGGGAAACCTCTTTGCTGAGGTATATCATTATGAACGTATCGGTAAGCAGCACATGCTGGCATTACACATCGCCAATGGTGGAAAAGAAGGCTGGTACGAATTCCGCAACGATGGCAACGCCTACACCAACGGGACCTGGAGCAGCAGTTCAGATGCTCGCATGAAAACCGATGTTGTAAAAATCAGTGATGCGCTCGACAGACTGAACAAAATTAGCGGTTACACCTACCTCAAACAGGGGGTTCAAGAAGCCGGGGTTATTGCCCAGGAAGTTGAGGCCGTCCTGCCGCAGTGCGTTACGCAAACTGAGCTACAACTCAATGACGGCAGCGTACTCAAGGATGCGCGCAGCATCAATATTAATGGCGTCGTGGCATTACTGGTTGAAGCACTTAAAGAAGAACGAGTCGCCCGGCAGGAACTCGAATCCCGACTACTCGTAATTGAAGCCGCAAGCGTTGGAAATTAGGCGCACTACATAGTAATCCCTGTGAAAACAAGGGTAATAAATGCATTTTACTACGGATAAATAAATACATTTAAAAATGTATTAAGCAACAAGGAAATGTTGTTATGGCAACACCCGCATATTACCAAAATGGTATTCCCCATGCCGCCGATGGATCAGTAATTATAACGATTACCGGTGGACCTACAAAACCAATAGAAAATACAGGTACTAATTCCTATAACCCTTTCCCTGTTCAAGTCCCATGGGACGCTATACACGGTGGGGGGAGCGTAGTGTATGACCCCAAAAAACCAGGGCTCTACGGATTATATGGATTACGAAATAGCCAGGATCAAATAAATCAATTTCTGGACAAGGCCAACAAAGATTACCCGAACAATTCGCTTCAGGTTAAAAATGAAGCCGTTACCTTACTTAACAGTCTAAGAACAACGGGCCTCATTAATAAGCCTGAAGTTAATACTCTGGCTAAACAACTTCAGGACGCCGTTAATGCACTACAAGAGAACATTGATTTAAAGAATAAATCGACACAGGTTGTTAAAACGAAAGAGCAGGAAACCGTTAGCGCGTTCCAGGACTTCATGAACAACCATCAGATGTCAAACTTCCTCAATAAACCTGCTGATATGATAGATATCGCTATTTCATTGACGGGAAAATGGCTGGTTGACTTATGGAATAAGGCCGTCCCTCCTAAATACTATGCGGAAATTCAGGAAAAGAACAATCTCGTCACCTATCTTGACCGAATAAAAATCATTACTGCAGATGTAAAGGCCAGGAGCGCCAATCTGGCTGAAATAAAAACCAGGATTGAAGCTGAAATTCGCAAAGTTGAGGAAGCAAGAAAAGCACTCTTTAGTCAGGCGGGTGTCATCGATGCTCCCGTCTATACAGGCGAGATGGTGAAGGCGGCAAATGTCGCACTGGCAGCAGCAGGAGCAACCGTATTAGGCCGAGCGGGAGGTATGACGCAGTTATCTACCATGGGTAACGGCGTAATGACGACAGGCAGCGAACTGGCCGGATGGGTATCGAGTGCGCTGTGGCGAGGCGCAGTTTCCTTATCCGAAATCGCAACTACGAGTGCTTTAGGTCCGATAATCGGTGCTTTTGTCATTGGTTTTTGGCCGAAAAAGGTGGGTGAAGGTAGCGATAACTTCCCGGGTCGTGACGTCGCGATGCTTGCCGTACAGGCCAGCCTTATCGCTGCGGGTAAAACGTCTATCCGGCCAGAGATGACCTCTGTCAATTTGCCGGTTCGTGGTTTTATTTCTACAGGAAAAAACGGTCAACAAGAGGTTACGCTGGTTAAAACGGGAACCGGTGGCGTATCTGCAAGCGTACCGGTGTATCGACCGGTTCGCGACGCGAAAACAGGGTTGGATAAGATTGTCGTTCCCAAAATGGCCGGAGTTCCATCTCGAACCATTCTGATCAATCCGATCCCTACCGGGCCAATAGTTCCACCTCATACCGGTAACGACTCCCCGGTCCCGCGAACACCCGTACATACCGGAACGGAGATAAAGCAGGCGGACAGTATTGTTGCAATCCCCCTGCCGGCGAACAATATCCCTTCGCTGCAGGACTTCATCTTTTGGCAGCCGGATGCAGCAGGATCCGGTGTTGAACCTGTCTATGTTATGCTCGGTGTCTATGGTGAAACCAACGCGGTTGGGAAATACAGCGGGCGGGAATATAATACCAATAAAATCGGTTTCCCCATCGAATATCTGAACTGGAGAGGTGCTATCATTAATCGCGCAGGTGTGGATTTGGTTAAACTGCATACGGGACGATTTGGTAATTCATTTAGTAATATAGCGATGATCGAACGTTTAGAAAAAATATTGAATGGCAAACTTAATGCAACTGATACCGATAAACGTTTTTACACGCATGAAATCAGGGAGCTAGAACGGTATCGCGCGTTGAGTGTTCCTGATGGAGAGCTTCCCGAGAACGAAGATGAAGTCTGGAATAACGCACATACGGCAACATTAGAGGATTATCAATTGAGTTCTGATATAAATCTCTTATATACACCGGAAGCTTTAAATGGACCTGAATGAATCAAAGGAGTACAAATGATAGACTATATTGCAATGGTTAAAAATGAAGAGATGTCAGAAGTCATCCTTTTTTTGGTTGGCCGCTATGAGTCAGGCACAACATATCCCGACATGGACCGTTTTTTTGGGATGTATAAAGCTGAAGAAAAATACAACTCATATAACATCAAATTAATTCATGATAAAAGAGCACTAGAAGAAAGTGGACAGATATTTTCAGCAAAGATCTATGGCGCAGGCATTCAAAAAGGTCCAAACTGGAAAGAACCAAAATTTGTCACCGAGAAAAAATACGGCATCGAATAGTTCCACAAAAAACTTGATAGATATCTAAAATTTACGTCCGGCAGAAAATTTTTACCGGACGTATTATTTTGAGAATTTCATTTTCGACTTCAATAACCTAATATCCATGGAGAAAAAAACATGTCGTTGAAAGATATTATACAAAATGAAAGCATTGAGGATGTCTTGACTTTACTCGCGCCGAACTCCGATTACAGAAAATTAGATCGGTTGTACACATATACTCGATTCGAAGCGATAACCAGTGGCGAACTTTCACTCACCTTTGATGAATTATTCCGAAAGGGTATACTCCAGGATCACAATGGAGAAATAATAAAAGATCCAAACTGGAAAGAGCCAAAATTTGTCACCGAGCAAAAGTACGATTTTAAATAATTGTATAATTCATGATGCATGGCAGCGTTGAATGACATACTCCAAGAGTCGATGGTCTTAACAAAATGGTAACAAAAGATGTATTAAAATCATCAAATAGAAATGCGTAGCAAAAGATACATAAAACTGTTTACCCTGTCATTTCATAGCTTAAAAACGTTATAGGACATTGAGTCTAGCTGATGGCGTAATTTCAGAGAACGCTGCAAAAGTATGGAACAACACTCCTACACCAACATTAGGGGATTATCAACTTGCATCTGATGATAGTCTTTTTTATACGCCAGAAGCTCTAAATCCACAGAGTAAAACAAGGAGTGTAAAGATGGTAGATTACGAAGGAATGGTTAAGAATGAAACAATGCAAGGCGTTATATTATACCTCGTTGGACGCAGTGATAACGGTACTAGTTATCCATCCATAGATCGGTTTTTTAATATCAACAAAGCAACTGAAAGATATATATCATACAATATTAAATTACTCCATGAAACGAAGTTTTTGGAAGACATCGGGCAGATACTTATGCCAAGAGTCTATGGTGCAGGTGTCCAAAAAGGTCCAAACTGGAAAGAGCCAAAATTTGTCACCGAGAAAAAATACGGCATCGAATAGTTCCAGATAACATCGGTTAAATGCCTTTGCATCACGTCCAGTAAGCGAACTTACTGGACGTTTTTTGTCACTATAAAGTAACTTTATAACGCAGAGGGTGCTTTACCCAAACCGTGCCAAAGATGTTAGGTCTATCAACAAGCTACATCGTACCTTCTACCCTACTCCCT